>NZ_JBWKZJ010000014.1:0-74213 GCF_059424365.1 Brevundimonas sp. GW456-12-10-14-LB3 | reverse complement strand
GGGCGGCGGCGGCTCGCAGCAGGGCGGCGGCGGCGGCTCGCAGGCCGGTTGGCCGCAGCTCTGGGCGGCAGCCGCGCCGGCGACGCCCAGCATGGCCGCGCCGGCCGCCAGACCCAGCATCCAATTCCTGATCCGCTGCCGCATCGGCGGGACTCCCGAACGAATTCTCATCTCGCCCGAACAGACTTCCGGACGATCCAAACTTAACCAAGACGGCAAAAGCCTTTCGTTTCCGTTGAGACGCGGCGGTGTTCGGGATGGCGCAATGCCGCATCCGTCTGCTAGACCGCCTCCACAATGACCGTCCGCGTCCTCATTCGCCTGATTTCGATTAGCCGCCCGGCGTAGCGCCTCTGGGCCCTTGGCCCCGTGCACGCCGGGAACGACCGCCCTCAGCAGCGCGATAGGGCGAACGAAGACAGCGAACGCTCACCCCACGACGCCGAGACGACCCATGGCCGACGCCACCGACACCACCGACACCCCCTCCGGCCGCGACTATCGCGACACCGTCTTCCTGCCCGAAACGCCCTTCCCCATGCGGGGCGGCCTGCCGCAGAAGGAGCCGGCGATCCTGGAGCAGTGGGGCGACCTGTACGGCGCCCTGCGCGCCGAGCGGCAGAAGCAGAACGCGCCCCTGTTCGTCCTGCACGACGGCCCGCCCTACGCCAACGGCGACATCCACATCGGCCATGCGCTGAACAAGACGTTGAAGGACTTTGTGGTCCGCAGCCGTTTCCTGCTGGGCTATGACGTCGACTACGTCCCCGGCTGGGACTGCCACGGCCTGCCGATCGAGTGGAAGATCGAGGAACAGTTCCGCGCCAAGGGCCGCCGCAAGGACGAGGTGTCCAAGGACGAGTTCCGCGCCGCCTGCCGCGACTACGCCGGCAAATACATCGACCTGCAGCGCGACCAGTTCCTGCGCCTGGGCGCGGTCGGCGACTTCGCCAACCGCTACGCCACCATGGACTTCAAGTCGGAAGCGGCCATCGTCGCCGAATTCCACAAGTTCAAGAACTCGGGCCAGCTGTATCGCGGCTCCAAGCCCGTCATGTGGTCGCCGGTCGAGCGCACCGCCCTGGCCGACGCCGAGATCGAGTACCACGACCATGTGTCGCCGACGATCTGGGTCAAGTTCCCGGTCACGGGCGCATCCGACGACCATCCCGACGACCTCTTGTCCTTCCGCAGCGGCACGCCCTCGGTCGTGATCTGGACCACCACCCCCTGGACCATCCCCGCCAACCGCGCGATCAGCTACGGCCCTGAGATCGCCTATGGTCTGTATGAGGTCACGGCCATCGAAGAGGGTCTGGAGTTCGCGCCCTGGGCCAAGCCGGGCGATCGTCTGATCGTCGCCGACAAGCTGGCCGAGCATGTGTTCAAGGCGGCCAAGATCGCCGCCTGGACCCGCGTCTACGACATCAATCCGTCGGGCCTGGAATGCGCCCACCCGCTGGCCGCGCTCGACAGCGGCTACGGCTTCTCCGTGCCCCTGCTGGCCGGCGACCATGTGACCGACGACGCCGGTACGGGCTTTGTCCACACGGCGCCGGGCCACGGCGCCGACGACTTCGAGGTGTGGAAGGCCCACGGTCATCACGAGGTGCCGGATACGGTCGATCCGGACGGCGCCTATTACCCCCACGTCCCCCTGTTCGCCGGGCTGAAGGTTCTGGAGACCGAGGGCAAGAAGACCGGCAAGTTCGGTCCCGCCAACGGGGCGGTGATGGAGAAGCTGATCGAGGCCGGCAATCTCTTGGCGCGCGGGCGGCTGGAGCATTCCTATCCGCACTCCTGGCGGTCCAAGGCGCCGATCATCTTCCGCAATACGCCGCAGTGGTTCATCCGCATGGACCAGCCCTTGAAGAGCGGCGACACCCTGCGCGAAACGGCGTTGAACGCCATCGACGACACCGCCTTCCACCCGGCGGCGGGCAAGAACCGCATCCGGTCGATGGTCGAGGGGCGTCCCGACTGGCTGGTCAGCCGCCAGCGCGCCTGGGGCACGCCGCTCGCCATGTTCATCGACAAACAGACCGGCCAGCCCCTGCATGATCCCGAGGTCGACGCCCGGATCGTCAAGGCCGTGGCCGAACACGGCGCCGACATCTGGTTCACCGCGCCGGACGCCGACTTCTTGGGCGCCCACGACCCGGCCCGGTACGAGAAGGTCGAGGATATTCTGGACGTCTGGTTCGACTCCGGTTCGACTCACGCCTTCACCCTGGACCCGCGCCTGCCCGAGCACGGCTATGCGGGCGACCGCCCGGCGCACTGGCCCGCCGACCTCTATCTGGAAGGGTCGGACCAACACCGCGGCTGGTTCCAGTCGTCGCTGCTGGAAGGTTGCGGCACCCGTGGCCGCGCCCCGTTCAAGGCGGTCCTGACCCACGGCTTCACCCTCGACGAAAAGGGGGAGAAGATGTCCAAGTCCAAGGGCAATACGACCGACCCCCTGACCATCATCAAGGAGAGCGGCGCCGACATCCTGCGCCTTTGGGTCAGCCTGGTCGACTATTCCGAGGACCAGCGGATCGGCAAACAGATCCTCCAGACCACGGTCGACGCCTATCGCAAACTGCGGAACACGGTCCGCTATCTGCTCGGCGCCCTGTCGGACTTCGACGAGGCCGAGCGGCTGGCCGACTACGACCAGTTCCCGCCGCTGGAGACGTTCATCCTGCACCGCCTGTGGGAGCTGGACGCCCATGTACGCCAGGCCTATGCCGAATACCGGTTCCAGGACGTGGTGCGCCCGGTGCTGGAGTTCTGCTCCAACGACCTGTCGGCCCTGTATTTCGATATCAGGAAGGACAGCCTGTACTGCGACCGCCCCGACGCCCTGCGCCGCCGCGCCGCCCGCACGGTGATGGACGAGGTGTTCGCCCGCCTGACCGCCTGGCTCTCGCCGCTGACGCCCTTCACGATGGAAGAGGCTTGGACCACGCGGTTCCCGGAAGGTGGAAGCAACTGCCTGCGGGTGATGCCGGAAACGCCGGCGGAGTGGGAGAATGCGGCCGAGGCGGCTCGGTGGGCGAAGATCAACACCGTCCTGGAAGTCGTCAACGAATCCCTGGAGGCCGCCCGTCGCGACAAGCGGATCGGCGGGGCGCTGGACGCCTGGCCCACCGTAACGGCCCCGGCCGGGACCTTCGCCCCGTTCGACGGCCTGGACGCGGCCGAGATTTTCCGCACCTCTGGCGCTGAACTGGTCGAAGGCGAGGCCCTGGCCGTGACCGTGGACCTGGCCGACTATCCCAAATGCGCCCGCTCCTGGCGACGGGTGCCGGATGTCGGCTCCGACCCTGATTATCCCGACCTGTCGGCGCGCGACGCCGATGCGGTCCGGTACTGGGACCAGACGAGAGGCTGACCTCAAGACCCTCCCCCGCCTGCGGGGGAGGTGGGCCGGCGTCCGCGCAGCGGATCAGGCTCGGAGGGGGGGTGTCGCCTGAAGGAAGGCCTCCCCCATCGTCAAGCGTATTGCTGCGCGCCTCGACCTGCTGCTTTCCCCGCAAGCGGGGGAAGGTCTGAACGCGACACTGCGTCATCTTGAAAAAGCGGCCTGCGGCCACCAACTGCGACGTCTCCGAACAGCGCGCCCTTCCCCTTCGCAGGAGCCCCGATGACGCATGCCGACAGCCTGATTCTCACCCTGGTCGGAGGCTTCGTCCTCGCCTTTGTGTTCGGCATGTTGGCCAATCGTCTGAAACTGTCGCCCCTGGTCGGCTATCTGGTCGCGGGGATCGTCGTCGGTCCCTATACGGCGGGGTTCGTCGCCGATCTGGAACTGGCGCCCCAGTTGGCCGAGATCGGCGTGATCCTGCTGATGTTCGGCGTCGGTCTGCATTTTTCGCCCAAGGATTTGATGCAGGTGCGCAAGGTCGCCGTGCCCGGCGCCCTGGTCCAGATCGCCGCCGCCACCGCCCTGGGCTGGGCCCTGGGCCGGACCCTGTTGGGCCTCGGCGACGTCGAGGCCCTGCTGATGGGCTTCTCCCTTTCGGTCGCCTCCACCGTGGTTCTGCTGCGGGCGCTGGAAGAGCGCAAACAGGTCAAGGGCGAAATCGGGCGGATCGCCGTCGGCTGGCTGATCGTCGAGGACATGGTGATCGTCATCGCCCTGGTCATGCTGCCGATGATCCTCGTCCCGGCCGGAACCCAGGCCGACCTGGGCGCCCTGGGCATGAACATCGGCTGGACCCTGTTGAAGGTGGGCCTGTTCGTCGCCGGCATGCTGGTGGTCGGCGGGCGTCTGATCCCCTGGCTCCTGGTGCGGATCGCCCATACCCGGTCGCGCGAACTCTTCACCCTGGGCGTCCTGGCGATCGCTCTGGGCATCGCCTGGCTGGCCTATTATCTATTCCATTCGTTCGCCCTCGGCGCCTTCCTTGCCGGGCTGGTCATGAACGCCTCTCCCCTTGGGCATAATGCGGCCGAACGGTCCCTGCCCCTGCGGGACGCCTTCGCCGTCCTGTTCTTCGTCTCGGTGGGCATGCTGTTTGACCCGATGATCCTGGTGCGCGATCCGCTGGCGGTTCTGGGCGTCCTGGCCATCGTCATCGTCGGCAAGTCGCTGGCGGCCCTGGTCATCACCCACGGCTTCAAACTGGATCGCTCGACCGGCCTGACAGTCGCGGCCTCCCTGGCCCAGATCGGCGAATTCTCCTTCATCCTGGCGGCCCTGGGCGTCTATCTGGGGGCCATGAGCCGAGAGACCCACGATCTGATCCTGGCGGCGGCCCTGCTGTCGATCTCGCTGAACCCCTTCGTCTTCCTGCTGACGGATCGGATGGGAGGGCGGCCCCGCCCGCCCGTCGCCGGCTCGCCCGAGGCCAAACAGGCGGCGATCGACCACGCGGCGGAAAAGGCCGCATCGAATCCGGCCACCGCCTGAGCCGACGCCTCTTGGCGGGCGCTCGGGATCGTCGTTAACTGCGGCCATGGACGAGACCCTTTCAGCCCAGGCGGTGCTTCACTACGGCGACGGGGAGTTCGCAGTGCTGAAGCCCGGCCGTTTCGTGCGCTGCGCCGTGACGGAGAAGCCCATTCCCCTGGAGGTGCTGCGGTACTGGAGCCCCAGCCGGCAGGAAGCCTATTTCGGCCCAGCCGAGTTCATCGCCCGGATGCAGCCTGAATGATCGGCCGCCGGCCCCTGCTGCTGGGCCTGGCCGCTGCGGTTGCGACGCCCCGCGGCCTGGGCGCCGCCGCGCGCGGCGAGACGCCGTCCGCCCTGCCCCTGGCGATGAACGGCGCCTGGCGACAAGGCGGCTACGCCCTGGGTCGCACGGCGCCGCGCGCCCTGATTTTCGTGGATGGAGAGGCCCTGAGCACCGCCTCCGCCGACGGCCTGTTCATCGTGGGCTTTGACCGAGACGCCGCCGCAGAGGTGGACATCGAAGCCCGCGACGGCGCGCAATCCACCCGACGCCGCATCGCCGTGGCCCCCTATGACTTCCCCTCGACACGGATCGACGGCCTGCCGCCGGCCACGGTCGAGCCCAGCGATCCGGCCCTGCTGGAGCGCATTCGCCAGGAGGTCCTGGTCAAGACCGAGGCCTTCGCCAGCCGGGCTGATACGGACGACTTCCGCGACGGCTTCGTCTGGCCGCTGGAGACCTATCGCGTCTCCAGCGCCTGGGGCGCCCAGCGCGTTTTGAACGGCACGCCCGCGCGGCCCCATTACGGCGTCGATCTGGCCGCGCCGATCGGAACCGTCATCCGGGCGCCGGCCGACGGCCGCGTCATCTTCACCCGGCCCGACATGCATTTCGAGGGCGGTCTGACCCTGATCGATCATGGTCAGGGGCTGATCAGCGCCTATCTTCACCAGTCGCAGATCGACGTCGCGGCCGGTCAGACCGTTCGTCGCGGCGATCCGATGGGGCGGGTCGGCATGAGCGGCCGCGCGACCGGCCCGCACCTGTGCTGGCGCTTGAAATGGCGCGACCGCAACCTGGACCCCTCGCTTCTGATCGGCGCCCGGCCGCCCGAGCGCCTGGCCTGATTCGCGGCCGCTTGCCTGCCTAAGGGAAATCCCTTATATTGCGCCTTCGTGCTAGGCGGGGGGCCGAATGCCGCATCTTCAATCGCTGAATGTGCTGCTGGTCGATGACAATCAGCACATGCGCACCATCGCAGCGGCCGTCCTGCATTCCGCCGACATCCACCGGGTGTATGAGGCCGGCGACGGGGCGGAAGCCTTCGAGGTTTTGCGCCGTCAGCCCATCGACCTGGCTCTGGTCGATTACAACATGTTCCCGATGGACGGGGTCGAGTTCACCCGGCGGGTCCGGAACCGCCCCGACAGCGCCAACATCTATCTGCCCATCATCATGATGAGCGGCCATGCCGAGAAGCACCGCGTCTACGCCGCCCGCGACGCCGGGGTCACCGAGTTTCTGGTCAAGCCGATCACGGCCAAAGCCATTCTGGACCGGATCAACGCCGTCATCTTCCGACCCCGTCCGTTCGTGAAGACCGCCACCTATTTCGGACCCTGCCGCCGTCGCCGCGAGGCCGACGACTACTGCGGCCCGTTCCGCCGCTCCGCCGACGGGGCGGCCGCTTCCAACGCGGCGTAAACCCGGTCGGGCCACCGTTTGTGGACCCAGAACCAGTCTTCGGGAACTTCGCGCACCCGCTCTTCGACGAAGCGGTTGGCGGCCTGGATTCCGGCCAGGACGTCGGCGGCCTTGTTTTCGGTTTCACGCACTGTGATCGGCTCATGGGCGGTCACGCGAAAGCGCGCCCCAGGCAGCCGCACCACCGACAGCGGCTGCATCACGGTTCCGAACTTCAGGGCCAGCCGCGCCGCGCCCGGCGAGGCGTTGACGGGCTGACCGAAAAACTCGACCTCCGGCCCCTGATTGTATTTCTGGTCGACCAGCAGGGCGATGGAATCGCCCCGCTTCATCCCGGCCATCAGATCGCGCGTCCCGTCCCCCTTGGGCGCGAACAGCCGGATGCCGTAACGCTCTCGGCTCTTGCGGATCTGGGCGTCGACATAGGGATTGTTGGCGGCGCGATAGGTGACTTGGCACGGCACGCCCGAGGCCATGATGACCGCCGCCATGACTTCGAAATTGGCCAGATGGCCCGAGATCAGCACTGCGGGGCGCCCGCTGTCGCGCAGCGCGTGCAGCCGCTCCATCCCCACCACCTCGACCCGCCCTCCGGCCGGGGTCAGCTGATCCATCACCGCCAGTTCGGCGAAGGTGCGGCCCGTGCGGTCCCACTGTTCGCGCGCCAGGGCCTCGCGACGATCCGGCGGCATCTCGGGAAAGGCGATGCGCAGATTTCGCATCACCGTCTTCTGCGTGCCGGTCAGCGGCCCCAGGGTCCTCAGCAACCAGCCCCCCAGGGCCGAGGCCCGCTCGACCCCCAAAAGGCGCAGGAAGGCGAACAGGGCTTGAAAGCCAACGGCCTCCAGGCGCCAGATGACGTCCTGCTTCCAATCTGTGGCGCGACCGCCCCTTGGGCCGTCTGCGCGCGTGTCTTCACCAGGCAATCGTCAATCCGCCGTCCACCACCAGGGTCTGTCCGGTCACATAGGCCGAAGCAGGGCTGCACAGATAGACCGCTGTGCCCGCGATTTCATCGGGCTGGCCGATCCTTTTCAGCGGCGCCGGTTCGGTGACGGTTTTCAGCAGCTCCGGATTCTCCCACAGATATTTGGCGAAGTCGGTCTGGACCAGGCCCGGCGCGATGCAGTTCACGCGCACATTGGACGGTCCCCACTCCACGGCCAGATTACGCACCAGCTGCATGTCGGCGGCCTTGGAGATGTTGTAGGCGCCGATCAGGGCGTTGCCGCGCAAGCCCCCGATCGAGGAGATCACCAGAATGGCGCCGTCCTTGCGCTCCACCATCTGGGGGGCGACCATCTGGATCAGCCAGTGGTTGGAAATGACGTTGTTCTGAAGAATCTTCTCGAACTGATCGTCGGCGATCCTGGCCATCGGCCCGGCGTAGGGATTGGTCGCGGCGTTGCAGACCAGGATGTCGATTCGGCCGAAGGCGGCGTTGGTTTCATCGACCAGCCGTTGCAGGTCTTCCTTGGAGGCGATGTTGGCCGGAACCGCGATGGCGCGGCCGTCTCCGTACTTTGCGTTGATCTCGGCGGCGACCTCATCGCAGGGCCCGGCCTTGCGCGAGGATATGACGACCCGGGCGCCGTGTTCGGCCAGACGCTCGGCTATGGCCTTGCCGATGCCGCGCGATGAGCCGGTGATGATGGCGACCTTGCCGGTGAGATCGAACAGTTCCATTGCGTTTCCCTTGAGTTTCGCCGGGTTATTTGCAGCCCGGCTCTAGCCGAACGCCATTGATAGCCTGATACTCAGGCGATTCCATCCGGGAGTGGCCACCGCCAGCCGATGCGCAACCTGACCACGGGCTTTCTCTACTTCGCCTATCTGTTCCTCGGCATGACCGTGGGGGCCTTCCTGTGGCGTGCGGGTTTGGGCGCCGGCGCAGGCGTGGCGGGGGCGATCGGGGCGCTGGGCCTGTTGGGCGCCTTCCACGGCATCGTCACCGGCATGGCGGCGCGCCGCGCTCTGAAGAAGGAAATCGACCAGGTGCGCGAGGCGCATCGGCTGCTGGCCGATGCGATGGAATCGACGCAGGGCGCCCTGACCGAACTGGCCCAGGCCATTGAAAGCGGCGCCCTGTCGGACACCGACGCCCTGACCGGCGAAGTTCGGATGCTGGAGACCCTGGTCCAGCAGATGAGCGACAGCATCGACCAGCGTCTGGCCAGCGCGCCCAGTCTGGGCGTCGAGACCTTCGAAGGCCGCCGCCAGGCCCAGTCCAACGTTCTGCTGCGGACCATCCACGAGGCGCTGAGCCAGGGGCGGGTCGATCTGTATCTTCAGCCCGTCGTCTCCCTGCCGCAACGCCGCACCCTCTTCTATGAGAGCTTCACCCGCCTGCGCGACGCCAGCGACCGGGTGATGATGCCGGCGGAGTATCTGTCCCTGGCGGAGGGCGAAGGCCTGGTGCCGGCGATCGACAATCTGCTGCTGTTCCGCTGCGCCCAGATCGTGCGCCGGCTGTCGCGCCAGGACCGTAAGGTTGGGGTCTTCTGCAACGTCGCCCTGACCTCCTTGGGCGATGAGACCTTCTTCCCGCGCTTCCTGGACTTCCTGAACGAGAACCGCGACCTGAACCAGGCCCTGATCTTCGAACTGGGCCAGGCGACCTTCGACGCGCGCGGCGCGGTCGAGGCTCGCAACATGGCCAAGCTGGCGGACCTGGGCTTCCGCTTTTCGCTGGACAAGGTCCAGACCCTGGACCTGGACTTCGCCGATCTGCAGCGTTCGGACGTGAAGTTCATCAAGGTGGCGGCCGATCTGCTGATCGAGCAGCTGCTGGACCTGGACGGCGGCGCGCCCTTGCGCTCCATGCCCGACATTCAGGCGGCGGATTTCGCCGCCTTGACCCGCCGCTACGGCGTCGAGGTGATCGCTGAAAAGGTCGAGGCGGAACGTCAGGTCGTCGATATCCTCGAACTGGACGTCGCCATGGGCCAGGGCCATCTGTTCGGCGAGCCCCGCGCCATCAAGGAACAGGTGCTGGCCGAAACCGACCCTCCGGCCGAATTCCTGCGCTCCACCCTGCGCAGCGCTGAGCAGCGGCGTCGGTTCAGCTGATCGCTCCATATCTGTCTCCTCCCCATGACATGGGGAGGTGGCGCGGCGCGCCTTCCGCGCCGTGACGGAGGGGTGCTTTTCGCAGCCCAGGCGCTTAAGCGGCGTCAAGAGCCCTCCACCGCTTCGCTGTTCCCCTCCCCATTTCATGGGGAGGAGACTTTCGTCACGGCGTTAAACCCCCTACTTGCCTGCCCATGACCCTCCCCCACGCCCTGCCCCATCTCCAAGCCGTCGCTGGCGACTACGACATCCTGCTGTGCGACGTCTGGGGGGTGATCCACAATGGACGAGAGAGCTGGGCGGGTCCGTGCGAGGCCCTCACCCGGTTCAACGCCCAGGGCGGCCATGTGGTGCTGATCTCCAACTCGCCGCGCCCGGCCTCGGATGTCGTCGCCCAGTTGGACGGGCTGGGCGTGCCGCGTGAGGCGTGGAAGGCCTTCGTCACCTCGGGCGACGCGACCCGCGCCGAACTGGCCAAGCGCGCCCCCGGCCCGGCGTGGATCGTCGGGCCCGAGCGCGACGCCCCTCTGTACGCGGGTCTCAACCTGGCCCGGACCGACAGCGCCGAGGACGCCGCCTTCATCTCCGTCACCGGGCCGGTCGACGACACGGTGGAGACGCCGGAGGACTATCGTGAACGACTGGCAGTCGGCGCGGCGCGGGATCTGGAGCTGATCTGCGCCAATCCGGATCGGGTGGTCCAGCGCGGCGATCAGCTGATCTATTGCGGCGGGGCCTTGGCCGACCTCTATGAGGCCTTGGGCGGCCGGGTCGTCATGGCCGGAAAGCCTTTCGGCCCCATCTACGACCTGGCCTTGAGAGAGGCGGAACGTCTGCTGGGACGGCCCGTGGACCGGTCGCGCGTCCTGTGCATCGGCGACGGGGTCGTGACCGACGTCATGGGCGCCAACGCCCAAGGCCTGGACTGCCTGTTCATCGCGCAAGGGATCCACGGCGACCAGGCCAGGGGCGAGGACGGAAGCCTCGATTCCGCCCGCGCCGGCGAACTTCTGAAGGCTGAAACAACATATGCGCGCTACGCCGCGCTCGAACTGGCCTGGTAAGGCTCGCCATTTTGTCGCACCGCCGCTAAAGCCTGATCCATGGTCGAATTGGTTCAGCAACATCCGTCCGGCGGCTACATCCTGGACGAGCTTCACATCGGCATGGCGGCCGAAAAAATCGTCGTGGCGACGGAGGACCGGATTCGGCTGTTCGCCGAGGCGTCCGACGATTTCAACCCCGTGCATCTGGACGAGGCCTTCGCCTCCAAGACCGCCTACCGCGGCCGCATCGCCCACGGCCTGCTCAGCGCCTCCTTCGGCTCGGCCGTGGTCGGCACCATCCTGCCGGGGGCGGGGTCGATCTACATCTCCCAGACCCTGGCCTTCCATCAGCCGGTGCGGATCGACGATGTGGTCCGTATACGGATCACCGTGATCGAAATTGAGTCCGAGAGCGCACGGGTCAAGCTGAGCTGCGAAGGCTTCGTCGGCGAGACGATGATCATGGACGGGATCGCCGTGGTTCGCGTTCCGCGCCGGCGCAAACCGTCCCAGCGCTGATGCAGATTGTCCGCGACTGGCGCGACCTGCCGGACGCCCTGAAGGGCGCGGCGGTCGCGGTCGGCGCCTTCGACGGCGTGCATCGCGGGCACCAGGCGGTCATTGCAGGGGCCAGGGCCGCCGCCGAACGGCTGGGCGCCCCGCTGGGCGTGGTCAGTTTCGATCCCCATCCGCGCCGCTGGTTCCAGCCCGAGGCCGCGCCCTTTCGCCTGATGACCGCCGACCAAATGGCGCGGGCTCTGGCGCCCCTGGGGGTCGACATCCTTTATCTGCTGCCGTTCGACGGCGAGATGGCGGGCATGAGCGACGCCGACTTCGCCGAACAGGTGTTGGCCCAGGGTCTGGGCGTGCGACACGCCGCCGTCGGCTTCGACTTCACCTTCGGCAAGGGGCGGTCCGGCTCGCCCGAGGCGCTGCGGGCCTATGGCGAGCGGCTGGGCTTCACGGTCTCGGTGGCCGAACGCCTGGACGACGCCGACGGGCTGAAACTGTCGTCCAGCGCCGTGCGCGAGGCCCTGAAGGCCGGGGACATGGACCGCGCCGCCGCCATATTGGGCCGCCCCTTCGCCATCCAGGGCGAGGTGATCCACGGCGACAAGCGCGGCCGCACCATCGGCGTGCCGACCGCCAACGTTGCTCTGGGCGACTATATGCGGCCGGCCTACGGCGTCTATGCCACACGCAGTCGTCTGGCCGACGGGCGGGTCGTGGACGGGGTGGCCAGCCTGGGCCTGCGGCCCATGTATGCGCTGGAGAGCCCACTGCTGGAGGTCTGGCTGTTCGACTTCGACGGCGACCTGTACGGCCAGATCATCGAGACGGAACTGGTCGCCTGGCTGCGCGGCGAGGAAAGTTTCGACGGGCTGGAGGCCTTGAAGGCCCAGATCGAGGCCGATGCGGCGGCGGCGCGGACAGTCCTGGCTTCCTGATCGCCGCCCCTTCGACCCGGTCAGAGCGGGCGCAACTCCGCCGCAAACCGCTTCCAGTTCTGCACATAGTGCTCCGCCGACATCTGAAGCACGGCGATCTGGGCGGGATCGCGGTCGCGCACCACCTTGCCCGGCTGGCCCACCACCAGACTGTTGTCGGGGATTACCTTGCCCTCGGTCAGCAGGGCGTTGGCGCCGATGATGCAGTTGCGGCCGATCTTCACCCCGTTCAGCACCACCGCCCCAATCCCGATCAGACTGTAGTCCCCGACTTCGCAGCCGTGCAGCATGGCCTTATGCCCGACGGTGACGCCCCGCCCCAGGGTCAGGGGCGAGCCCATGTCGGTGTGCAGGACGCTGCCGTCCTGAATATTGGTGTCGGGGCCCACGGTGATCGGCTCATTGTCGCCGCGCAGCACCGCCCCGAACCAGACGCTGGCGTTGACGTGCAGAATCACGTTTCCAATTACGGATGCGTTCGGCGCCACCCAGTATTCGCCCTGCGGCGGAAACTGAGGTTTGCTGTCGCCTAATGCGTAAATGGTCATCAGAATGCCGCCTAATCTTCGAAAATTGAGGGCTTTAACAGATTTCTAACCACGATAGCATCTAACTGTTGATGCGATTCGAGGGTCGCCATTTCGGCCCCGGATCCGAAGCCGGATCAAGCCCGATCCGGTCAATTGTCGGGGCTTTCGCTTGGCGCGTTGGGATCCTGGTTCGGTTGTTCGGGAACGGGCCCATCCCGTTTCGGACGGCCCGGCCGTTGATCCCGGTGGTCGCCGCGGCGCAGGCCGTGACCCCTTCCTCCCCAAGACCAGCCAAGGCGGAACCCGTGTGGGTCCGCCTTTTTTCATGCCCTGGAGGCGTCCATGACCAAGCGTGCGGCAATGAAGCGTCAGTCCCGTGAAAACGGACTCCTGGATTCGCGAGAGTTCATGGAGGAATCAAAGGTGCGGCGCCTGCACGCCCCCCACAACGAACGGTCAGGCTGGTCGCCCTATCCCAACAATGACGACCGGGACCAGGGCTATCTGAAGACGCTGAAGCCCAAGTCGGACGGTCAGCACGAACTGATGGCGGCCATCGACGCGCACAATCTGGTCATGGCCCTGGGACCGGCAGGGACCGGCAAGACCTATCTCGCCGTCGCCAAGGCGGTCGAGGCGCTTGAGGCCGGCAAGGTCGGCCGCATCGTCCTGAGCCGCCCCGCCGTCGAGGCCGGCGAATCGATCGGCTTCCTGCCGGGCGACATGGAGGACAAGCTGGCCCCCTATCTGCGCCCGCTCTACGACGCCCTGTCGGACCGGCTGTCGATGAAACGGGTCAAGGCCCTGATGGCCGAGGGCCTGATCGAAATCGCCCCCATCGGCTACATGCGCGGCCGCACCCTGAACAACGCCTTCATCGTCGTCGATGAGGCCCAGAACTGCACCTATGTGCAGCTGAAGATGCTGCTGACGCGCCTCGGCTGGCATTCGACCATGGTGGTCACGGGCGACCCCCACCAGTCGGACCTGCTGCCCGGCGTGTCCGGCCTGGCGGATATTTCCGCCCGGCTGGAGGCGGTCGACAACATCGCCGTGGTGCGTCTGGCCGAACGCGACATCGTCCGCCACCCGCTGGTGGCCTCGATGATCGGGGTGCTCTGAACGCCCTGCGGGTCTGAGTAGAGGGAGGGCCGGCGTCCCAGCGCGCCGGCCCTCTCTTTTTGCGCGCCCGTCGCCCCATCCGCAGAAGGGCCCTGAAACGACATGTGAACTGGGGGTGTCATAACCACGTTCGATCATGGCCGTTTCGTGTTGTGAACGCTCTCAATCCATGCTTACCTGTTCATGCGAGGGGCCGAAGAGTCTCCGCACAGGGAGCGGAAAGTTGACGGCCTCTCCAGGTCGTCGAACCTCGGCGTCGAAGACGCTATCCGCAAACAGGATCGAAAAGCCTGCGACAGCAGGCGATGCTGTCGGCTGCCCGCCGCCATCATCGATCCTGTGCGGCGCATCCCAACTCTTGTCCTGACGGCGGTCGCCGTCGCGCAATCGGTTCGGGGCGTCTCTTGAAGTTTTCCAAGTCCTTGATGATCAGCCGTCTCGCCCTGGCCTTCGCCGTGGGCGTGACGCCCGCCGGCGCACTCGCGCAGCCGGCGCAGTCTGCGCCCCAGACGGAGACGGCCGCCGCCCAATCGCGCGCCGACGCCCTGCTGGCGCGAATGACGCAGGACGAAAAGCTTCAGCTGATCCACGGCTATTTCCCGCCCATGGCGGCGCGGACGCCGGGCGCCCCAGTCGCCGACATGATTCCCTCGGCCGGCCACATCCCGGGAATTCCCCGCCTGGGTATACCCACTCTGCGCGAAAGCGACGCCAGCTTGGGCGTCGCCAACCAGGTCGAGCAGCGCAAGGGCGACGTCGCCACCGCCCTGCCCTCCAGCCTGGCGACCGCCGCCACCTTCGATCCCCAGATCGCCTACGCCGGCGGGGCCATGATCGGCTCGGAGGCGAGGGCCAAGCGGTTCAACATCCTGCTGGCCGGCGGGGTGAACCTGACGCGCGATCCGTGGACCGGAAGGAATTTCGAATATCTGGGCGAGGATCCTCTGCTGGCCGGGGTCATGGCCGGGGAGCATATCCGCGGCGTCCAGTCGAACAGGATCGTTTCGACCATCAAACATTTCGCCTTCAACGCGCAAGAGACCGGGCGGATGATCATGGATGCGCGGCTGGACGAGGCGTCCCTGCGCGAAAGCGACCTCTTGGCCTTCCAGATCGCCATAGAGCGGGGAAATCCCGGCTCGGTCATGTGCGCCTACAACAAGGTCAACGGCGACTGGGCCTGCGAGAACGACGTCCTGCTGAACCAGGTGCTGAAGCGCGACTGGGCCTATGACGGCTGGGTCATGTCGGACTGGGGCGCGGTCCATTCGACCGAGAAGGCGGCCCTGGCGGGGCTGGACCAAGCCTCGGGCCAGGAGCTGGACCGGGCGCTTTATTTCGACGCGCCCTTCCGGGAGGCTCTGGAAGCCGGACGGATCCCACAGGCGCGGCTGGACGACATGGTGCGCCGCCTGCTGGTCGGCCTGATCCGGACCGGTGTGCTCGACGCACCCGTGGTGACGACCGAACAGCCGATCGACTACGCCCGCAACGCCGAGGTCGCCCAGCGCGCGGCCGAGGCCGGAATCGTGCTGCTGAAGAACGACGGCGGGGTCCTGCCCCTGGCCAGGACGGCGAAGCGGATCGTGCTGATCGGCGGCCATGCCGACGTCGGCGTCCTGTCGGGCGGCGGATCGTCCCAGGTGCGGTCGGTCGGCGGGGCGCCGGTGGAGATACCCCTGACCTCGGGGGCCGCAGCCTCGTTCGCGCGGATCACCTGGCATGCGTCGTCGCCGCTGAACGCCATCCGGGCGATCGTGCCGGAGGCGACCGTGACCTATGTCGACGGCAAGGATCCGGCGGCTGCGGCTGCTGCGGCGCGAGCGGCGGACGTCGCCGTCGTCTTTGCCATCCAGTGGACCACCGAGGCCCAGGACGTCGAGACCCTGTCCCTGCCCGACGATCAGGACGCCCTGATCGAGGCGGTCGCCGCCGCCAACGACAAGACCGTAGTGGTGCTGGAGACCGGAGGGCCGGTGCTGATGCCCTGGCTGGAGAAGACCCCGGCTGTGATCCAGGCCTGGTATCCCGGCCAGCGCGGCGGCGAGGCCGTCGCCCGCATCCTGTTCGGCGAGGTCAATCCGTCGGGCCGTCTGCCGATCACCTTCCCCGCCTCGGCCGACCAGGCGCCGCGCCCGACGCCGCCGGGCCTGGAGGCGCTGAAGAGCGCCGAGGCCGCAGCCGCCGCCAATCCCGGCGCGCCCCAGGCCGGCGAAATCCAGGGCTTCGAGGTGGACTATGCCGAAGGCTCGGACGTCGGCTACCGCTGGTACGAACGCGAGGGCAAGACGCCCCTGTTCCCGTTCGGATATGGTCTCAGCTACACAAGCTTCGCCTATTCCAACCTGGCGGCGTCCAGCGCAGACAAGCTCAGCGTCAGCGTCGATGTGACCAATACCGGCGCGCGAGCCGGCGCCGAGGTTGCGCAACTCTATGTCGCTTCGGGCGATCGGCCCCGCCGTCTGGCCGCCTTTGCGCGGGTGAACCTGGCGCCGGGCGAGACGCGCCGCGTCACCCTGACGGCCGAGCCCCGCATCCTGGCCGAATACGACACCGCCCTGCCCGGCTGGCGCATCACGCCGGGCGATTACCGCATCACCGTCGCCCGCGACGCCGCCGAGCCGGGGTTGAGCGGGACGACCACGCTTTCAGGGTCGACCATCAAACCTTGAACCAATGCCGCACAACAAAACGCGGCGCCACCGAGGAGGGAGAAAGAGATGAGAATCCACAAGAGGCCCATGGTTGCGGCCTTGCTGGCGAGTTCGGCGCTGGTCGCGCCGGCCTACGCCCAAACGGGGGCCCAGACCGCTGAACCGGCGGCGACGCAGGAACCGACCGAGGTCGGCGAAATCGTCGTGACCGGCATCCGCGCGTCGCAGACCCAGTCGATCAACGTCAAGCGCAATGAGACCGCTTTGGTCGATGCGATTTCGGCGGAAGACATCGGCAAACTGCCTGACGTCACCGTGGCCGATGCCCTGCAACGCATCGCCGGCATCCAGATCCGCCGCACCGCAGGTGAGGGCTCCACCGTCAACATCCGCGGCCTGCCGCAGGTTGTGACCCTGCTGAACGGCGAACAATATCTGAGCCCCGGCAACCTGGGCAGCGCCCAGCCGAACCTGAACGACGTGCCGTCGCAGCTGATGAGCTCGATCGTCGTATTCAAGTCGCAGGACGTGACGAACGCCCTGTCCGGCATCTCCGGCACCATCGATCTGCGCACCCGTCGTCCGATGGACTTCAGCTACGGAACGACCGTCACCGGCGCCGCCGAATACCAGACGGGCGAACGCACTCGTCAGGACGACTACCTGATCAACGGCCTGCTGAACTGGCGCGGCGACCGCATGGGCGTCATGGTCTCGGGCGTGCTCAGCAATTCGAACCTGGGCAATAACTACGCGGGCACCGCCGGCAGCCTGTTCGGCAGCAACGACTGGGGCGGTTCGGGCAACGCTTGGCTGGCGCCCCACGGCTACGAAATGTTCAACCGCGTGGTCGAGCGCGAACGGGTCGGTCTGAACGCCGCCTTCCAGTTTGACATCGAAGACGGCATTCGTCTGACGGCCGAGGCCTTCTACACCAAACAGGACGAGTACAATCGCGCCGCCGGCCTGAACGTCTCCAACCGCTGGAGCGGGCTGGGGTGGACCACCCCGACCGAGTCGACCGACACGGGCCTGGGTTGGCTCGACGTCGAGGAATATGATCTGGACGCCTGGTGGGTGAACTCCTTCACCGTCAACCGCGTCACCAACAATGAGTCCAAGAACTTCAACCTGGAGCTGGACTACGACAAGGGCGGTCCCTTCACCTTCAATGCGCGGGCGATCAAGGCCGAGGCCTCGCTGCTGAGCATGAACGGTCAGGTCCAGGGCGACCTGTCCAACTGGGAGTACGGATCGGACCGCGCCTTCACCCTGTTCCGCCAAGCGGCGGACCGCACCCGCGGCACCTTCTACCCCGCCTCGATCGCCGCCCTGTATCCGGCCTCACGCTATTCCAACAACGTCGTCGGCAGCCAAGGCGGTCGCTACATCACGCCCAACCCCTTCGGTTATGGGGCGGACCCGCAACTGCATATCGATACCGGCGGTTCGAAACTGGCCTGGAGCGGGTTCGAAAACAACATCGTCGGCGGCTTGGGCAATGTGCCGCTGAGCCAATATATGTCGAACCTCGATTCCTATACGGTCGGGGCCTATTCATCCGAAGGCAACCAGCGCAACAACTCGGACCTGACCGTTGTCCGTTTCGACGGCTCGTATGAGTTCCAGGAGCGCCCTGCTTTCGGCTTCCTGACCCGCGTCGACGCCGGGGTTCGCCACAGCGGTCGCGAGGTGGAGATCACCAACTTCCATCTGTTCTCGGACTTCTACGCCAATGCCGGCGCCGGCAACCAAGCGGGCTGCTCGGCCCAGTGGAAGGCCATCGACGTCGTGATGGACAATCCGCAGTGCCAGTCTGGCGAGTTCGTGACTAACCCCGGGTTCAATCCGGCCTTGGCGGTTGCGACCACGCCCAGCAGCTGTACGGCCGGCACGGTGGCCAACGCCCCCACCTGCTTCCAGGGCTATACCGTCAACCGCCCCACGCTGCTGCGCGAAAACAACAATACCTACTTCCTGACCGACTTCGGCTCGGTCGCCTCGGGCATTCCAGGGGTATGGGTGGCCGATCCACGCGATTTCGACGACCCCCGCGCCTTCCAGCAACGGGTCTTCGGCAACGCCTATGACGTCATCATTCCCGGCAACTCCTATGACGTCGATCTGTATGAGGACAGCGCCTATCTGAACGGCGCCGTCGAGTTCGGCGCCCTGCACGGCGACGTGGGCGTGCGGATGGTCCGGACCGAGCTTCGGGTCCGTCAAAATCAGACCGGCGACGTGCGCGCCTATGGCGACACGAACAACGATGTCGGCGACACGATTTCGAGCCGCAGCTACACGGACTGGCTGCCGTCGGTGAACCTGGCCTACGACTTCAGCGACAAGCTGCGTCTGCGGGCCGCCTACGCCAAAACCATGATCCCGCTGGATCTGGGCAACTACGGCGGCGGCGTCACCATATCCACGGCGGACTCCCAAGGTCCGACGCCCGCCGATCCGACCGCTCCGCCCGTCGGCGTTCGTCGGGTGACCGGGGCCACCCTGTCCGGAAGCCCGGACCTTGACCCTTGGCGTTCGGATAACTTCGATCTGGCGCTGGAGTACTATTACGGCCCGGCGACGATGTTCAACATCGCGGCCTTCCGCCTGAACATCGATAGCTTCGTCACCCGCGCCACCGTCCCCCAGAGCGGGTCATATGCGGACGGCGATGGCGTCATCCGCAGGCTGGTGGACGTCAACCGTCCGGTACAAGGCGACGGCGGCCAGCTTCAAGGCATCGAAATAGGCGCCAAGATCGGTCTGTCGGATTTCATCGACACGCCCATCTGGTCCGATTTCGGCTTCGACGGCAGCTACACCTTCTCGGACAGCTCCTCCAACTCGACGGCCCTGAACGGGGACGAACTGCCGTTCCAGGACAACTCGAAACACTCGCTGAACGCCGCCGTCTGGTACCAGGGCGACAAGCTTCAGGCGCGGGTCGCCTGGAACTATCGCACGCCGCGCCTCAACAGCACGTTCGGCAGCATCCCGATCTATCAGGATACGTCGCAATACGTGGATGTGAACGTGACCTATGACGTCAACGACATGGTCACGGTTTACGCCAACGGATCGAACGTCCTGGGCGAAATCGAGGAGTACTACCTCGAGTTCAAGCCGGGTGCGGAACAGTTCCAGAGCCGCAACGAGTTCGAGCCGCGCTACACCATCGGCGTCCGCGCTCGCTTCTGATCTCTTCCTGAGCAGACTGGCCGGCGGCATTCGTGTCGCCGGCCTCTTTTTTCGCGTATTGGGATCAGGCCATGGATGAGATCGACGATCCTCGCATCCGTTCCGTCGTCATCGTCGGCGGCGGCACCGCCGGCTGGATGACGGCTGCGGCCCTGGTCCAGCATTTCCGCAGCACACCGCTGAAGATCACCGTGGTCGAGTCCTCCGACATCGGCACGATCGGCGTGGGCGAGGCGACCATTCCCACCATCCGTCGCTTTTATGGCCAGCTGGGTCTGCGCGACGAGGACGTGATGCGCGCCACCCAGGCGACCTGCAAACTGGGCATCCGCTTCATCGACTGGTCCGGGCCGGGCTCGGACTTCATCCATCCCTTCGGCCTTTACGGGCAGGACGTGAAGGGGATCGGTTTTCATCATTACTGGCTGAAGCAGAAGCGCGCGGGCGACCCCGCGCCGCTGGCGGCCTATTCCTTGGGCGCGTCCCTGGCCGCCGGGGGCAAGTTCATCCAGCCCTCGCCCAATCCGCCGTCCCAGCTGTCGGTGTTCGACTGGGCGCTTCATCTGGACGCCGGCCTGTTCGCCCAACATCTGCGCGCCTATGCCGAGGCCGGGGGCTGCGCCCGGATCGACGCCCGCATCCGCTCGGTCGAACTGCGGCCCGAGGACGGTTTCGTGCGCGCCCTGACCCTGGACGACGGGCGCGAGGTCGAAGGCGATCTGTTCGTCGATTGCTCGGGCTTCAAGGGGCTGGTGATCGGCGAGGCCCTGGGCGTCGGGTTCGAGGACTGGGGCCGCTGGCTGCCGTGCGACGCCGCCTATGCGGTGCAGAGCGCCAACCGCCCCGGCGACGCCCCTGCCCCCTTCACCCGCGTCACCGCCCGATCAGCCGGATGGCAGTGGGGGATTCCGCTCCGCCACAGGGCCGGCAACGGCCTGGTGTTTTCCAGCGCCCATCTGAGAGACGATCAGGCCCTGGCCGAGCTGATGCCCCATCTGCTGGGCGATCCGCTGACGGAGCCGCGGCGTATTCCCTTCCGCCCCGGCCGGCGGTCGCAGGCCTGGGCCAAGAACTGCGTCGCCATCGGCCTGTCGTCCGGCTTCCTGGAGCCGCTGGAGAGCACCAGTATCGCCCTGATCGAGACGGGCATCGAGCGACTGAAGGCCCTGTTCCCCGACCGCCGCTTCGCCCAGCCGATCCTGGACGAGTTCAACGACCAGACCGCGCGGGAGATGGAGCGGGTGCGGGACTTCATCATCCTGCACTACAAGCTGAACCGGCGGAGCGACACCGGCTTCTGGCGCGACTGCCGCGAGATGGCCGTCCCCGAGACGCTGGAGCGCAAGCTCGCCCTGTGGACCGCGCGGGGTCAGTTCGTCCGCTATCGCTGGGAGATGTTTCACCCGGCCAGCTGGCTGGCCATCTATGACGGCTTCGGCCTGTATCCCGACGATTACGACCCCGCCGTCGACGCCATGGAGCCGGCCTATCTGGCGCGCAGCCTGGCCGAGATGCGGACCAATATCGCCGACTTCGTCGCTCGGACCCCCGATCACGCCCAATTCCTGGCGGGGCTCGATCCCGCCGCCTCCGCCGCATGAGACCCGAAATGGATCAGCCCCGCCGCCCCCTGAAGAAGATCTGCATCGTCGGCGGCGGCACCGCCGGCTGGATCGCCGCCGCCCTGATGGCCGAGCATTTCAAGGGCCGGATGGCCCAGGTCGAACTGGTCGAGTCCGACGACATCGGCACGATCGGGGTCGGCGAATCCACCGTGCCCCCCTTCCTGGAAATGCTGAAGAAGCTGGGGATCAACGAGCAGGACTTCATCCAGCAGACCCAGGCCAGCTTCAAACTGGGCATCCAGTTCGACGACTGGACCGAGAAGGGCGAAAGCTATTTCCACCCGTTCGGCGCCATCGGCGTGCCGGTGGACGTCAGCGACTTCTATCCCGTCTGGCTGAAGGCGCGAATGAACGGCTATCGGCGCCCGCTGATGGACTTCGCCTCTGCGGCGCAGATGGCGGCCCACGAAAGGTTCATGCTGCCCTTCAAGGCCCAGCGCAGCCCCATCGGCGGGGCCTCCTACGCCGTCCATGTGGATGCGAAACGGGTGGCCCGCTATCTGCGCGACTTCGCCGAGGCGCGGGGGGTGAAGCGCACCGAAGGCATCGTCGAGGATGTGATGACGCGGCCCGACGGCTTCGTCAGCGGGCTGAAGCTGAAATCGGGCCAGACGGTCGAGGCGGACTTCTTCATCGACTGCACCGGCTTCCGCGCCCTGCTGATCGGCAAGACCCTGGGCGTCGGCTATACGGACTGGTCCGAATGGCTGATGTGCGACCGGGCCATCGCCGTACAGACCGAGAATGTCGGGGCGCCCAAACCCTATACATTGGCCCAGGCGCAGGACTGCGGCTGGCGCTGGCGCATCCCGCTGCAGCACCGGACCGGCAACGGCCATGTCTTCTGCAGCCGCTACATGTCGGACGACGAGGCGACGGCGCGCCTGCTGGCCCAGGTCGAGGGCCGACCGGTGGTCAATCCGATGGTGGTGCCGTTCAAGACCGGGGTGCGGCAGAAGATCTGGGACCGGAACGTCCTGTCCCTGGGTCTGGCCAGCGGCTTCATCGAGCCGCTGGAATCGACGGCCATCCATCTGATCTATCGCGGGATGGACTTCTTCTTCCGCCTGATGCCGGACCTGGACTGCGATCCGAAACTGGCCGCCGAATACAATCGGCGGATGACCGTGGATTACGAGGAGATCCGCGACTTCATCATCCTGCACTACGCCCTGACGCGGCGGGACGACACGCCCTTCTGGCGGGCATGCCGGGACATGGTCCTGCCCGAGGGGTTGCAGCACAAGCTGGACGTCTTCCGCGCCAACGGCAGCCTGGTCGAGGCGCTGGACCCCCTGTTCCGCAATGTCAGCTGGTACGCGGTGATGGACGGCATGGGGGTGAGGCCCCGGTCCTATCCGCCGCTGGTGGACCGGATCGACTTCACCGGCCTGACCGCCGAGATGGACCGGGCCGCCGATATTCTGAACGCCTTCGTCAAGGACCTGCCGTCGCATCAGCAGTTTCTGCAGGACAACTGTCCCGCCCCGCCGGTCGACCTGGCGCCGGTCGCCCCGGCCGCCGTACCCGCTTGATGCCGGCGCGCTTGCCTTGTCGCCGCCGAGCCTGACAGTATGAGGCGGGGATAAGGAACCAGAGTTTGCGCCGCGCCGTCACCATCAAACACGTCGCCGCCGAGGCGGGCGTTTCGCTGCAGACCGTGTCGCGGGTCATCAACAACGAACCGAACGTGCGGCCCGTGGTGCAGGAGCGGGTGCGGGCGGCCGTGGCCAAGCTGGGCTATGTGCCCAGTCTGGCGGCCCGACGGATGGGGGGCTCGCGCTCCTATCTGCTGATGGCGCTGAACGACCGGGACCGGACCATCGAGGGCTGGAAGTCCGGCGAGGGCACCGACTGGGTCGACCAGATGCTGATGGGCGGCATGCTGAAGTGCGAGTCGCACGGCTATCGGATGATCTTCGAACTGGTCGACACCCATTCCGACCATGTGGATCGCGCCGTGCGCGCCGCCCTCGCCGCTCTTCACCCCGATGGCGTCATCCTGACCCCGCCGCACAGCGAAAACCCGGCCATCACCGGCCTGCTCAGCCAGTTGGGCCTGCCCTTTGCGCGGATCGCGTCGATCGCCGAGGGCGACGGTTTCGCCGTATCGATGGACGACGCCGAGGCCGCCGCCCACGCGACGGATCATCTTCTCTCCCTCGGCCATAGGCGCGTCGGCTTCGTCACCGGCAGCCCGCAATATGCGGTCAGCGACGCCCGCCTGTCCGGCTATCGCGCCGCCATGATCGCCTCGCCCCATGGGCTGGACGAGACCCTGATCGGACGCGGCGACTTCTCCTATGAGTCGGGTGTCGCCGCTGTGGACGCCCTGCTCGATCTGCCGTCGCCGCCGACGGCCGTCGTCTGCAGCAATGACCGCATGGCCCTGGCGGCGATCCGCACCGCCCAGCGGCGCGGTCTTTCCACGCCGTCGGATCTGTCGGTCGTCAGTTTCGACAACACGCCCCTGGCGCGGTTCGCCGACATGACGGCGGTTATCCAGCCGGTCGCCGAGATGAGCGCGGTCGCCGCCGACCTGCTGATCCGGTTCAAGGCGGGGGAAACGGACCTGCCGTCCCAAAGCAGGGTGGCCTTCGGCTTTGCGCCTCGCGGCTCGACCGCCCCGCCCCGGTCTGGCGGCTCACGCTAGGCGACAGTCTTTTCGCGGAGGCCTTAATAAGTCCAGCAGCGCCCGGATCACATGATATAGGGCCGTCTCTCCTGTTCGTTTGAGGATGTTAGGATGCGCGTCGCGATGATCGGCACCGGCTATGTGGGCCTGGTGTCTGGGGCCTGTTTCGCCGATTTCGGCCACGTCGTGACCTGTATCGACAAGGATCCCTCCAAGATCGAGCGTCTGGAACGCGGTGAGATTCCGATCTTCGAGCCGGGGCTGGATGATCTGGTGGCCGCCAACGTCAAGGAAGGTCGGCTGTTCTTCACCCTGGACGGGGCCGAGGCGATCCGCCGGGCCGACGCGGTCTTCATCGCCGTGGGCACCCCGACCCGCCGCGGCGACGGCCATGCGGACCTGTCCTACGTCTATGCGGCGGCTGAGGAAATCGCCGGCCTGATCGACGGCTTCACCGTGATCGTCACCAAGTCCACCGTCCCGGTCGGCACCGGCGACGAGGTCGAGGCGGTGATCCGCAAGGCCAATCCGAACGCGGACTTCGTCGTGGTCTCCAATCCCGAGTTCCTGCGCGAGGGCGCCGCCATCGGCGACTTCAAACGCCCCGACCGGGTGGTGATCGGCGTCAACGACATCGAGGGCGAGGCCGGCGCCCGCGCCAAGGCGGTGATGAGCGAACTGTACCGTCCGCTGAACCTGAACGAGAGTCCGCTGCTCTTCGTCGGCCGGCGCACGTCCGAACTGATCAAATACGCCGCCAACGCCTTCCTGGCGATGAAGATCACCTTCATCAACGAGATGGCGGACCTGTGCGAGGCGGTGGGCGCCGACGTGCAGCAGGTCGCGCGCGGCATCGGTCTGGACAAGCGGATCGGGTCGAAATTCCTGCACGCCGGCCCCGGCTATGGCGGCTCCTGCTTCCCCAAGGACACCCTGGCCCTGGTCCGCACGGCCCAGCAATATGAATCACCGGTTCGGCTGATCGAGACCACGGTCGAGGTCAATGACGCGCGCAAGAAGGCCATGGCCGGGCGGGTCGAAACCACCCTGGGCGCCGCCGTGGCGGGCAAGACGGTGGCCCTGCTGGGTCTGACCTTCAAACCCAACACTGACGACATGCGCGACGCCCCCAGTCTGGACATCGCCCAGGCCCTGATCGCCGCCGGGGCCCAGGTCCATGCCTTCGACCCCGAAGGCATGCACGAGGCGGCCAAGCTGCTGCCGGACGTGAAGATGAAGGCCAACGCCTATGACGCCGTCGAGGGCTGCGACGTCGCCGTGATCGTGACCGAATGGGACCCGTTCCGCGCCCTGGATCTGGACCGGATCAAGCTGCTGATGAAACAGCCGGTGCTGATTGATCTGAGAAACATCTATCGTCCCGACGACATGGCGCGGCGTGGGTTCAAATACTCCGGGATCGGCCGCGGATGAGCGAAGGGCCGATCCTCGTCACCGGCGCCGCCGGCTTCATCGGCATGCATACGGCCGAGCGATTGCTGGCGCGGGGCGAGACGGTGGTCGGGATCGACAACTTCAACACCTATTACGACCCGGCCCTGAAGGAGGCCCGCGCGGCGCGGCTGCAGGCCCGCGAGGGCTTTCGCCTGGTTCGGGCCGACATCGCCGAACATGAGCAGGTGCTGGCCCTGGTGCGGGATCAGGGGATCAAGCGGATCGTCCATCTGGCCGCCCAGGCCGGGGTTCGTTATTCGCTGGAGAATCCCTTCGCCTATGAGCGGTCGAATCTGGCGGGACATCTGTCGATCCTGGAGGCGGCCCGTCACGCCGAGGTCCAGCACCTGGTCTACGCCTCGTCCAGCTCGGTCTATGGCGATCGGCCGCTGGAAGGCTCGGGCTTTCGCGAGGACGATCCGACCGTGACGCCGGTCTCCTTGTACGCCGCCACCAAACGATCCTGCGAACTGCTGAGCCAGAGCTACGCCAAGCTGTACGGCTTTCCCCAGTCGGGTCTGCGCTTCTTCACCGTCTATGGCCCCTGGGGTCGGCCCGACATGGCCTATTTCAGCTTCACGCGGAAGATCGCGCGCGGCGAACCGATCGAAGTCTATGGCGAGGGCCGCATGGCGCGCGACTTCACCTATATCGACGACATCGTGGACGGGATCGTCGGGGTCTTGGATCATCCGCCTGCACTGGGCGGTCATGAGGTCTACAATATCGGCGACAGCCAGCCGGTCGGCCTGATGGAGATGATCTCCACCCTCGAAGCGGCGCTCGGCGCCGAGGCCGAAAAGATCATGCGCCCCATGCAGCCAGGCGACGTCACCGCCACCTATGCGGACGTCTCCAAGCTGAACGCCCTGATCGGCTATCGGCCAAAGGTGCCTCTGAAAGAGGGGCTTGAGAAGTTCGCCGCCTGGTGGCGCGGGTATGAAAACGGCTGAAGATCGAGGGCTGAGGCCGGAACGGACGGCGCTGAAGGCGGTTTTCAGCCCATGCCCAGACGCGCCCCCAAACCCCCGATCCTGAAGAGCAAGCGCGGCGTCGCCATCCTGCTCCTCGTCTTGGCCCTGATCTTCGGCCTGCTCTACTTCGGCGTCGGCGCCACCGCCTTCCTGCGAACCCAGCCGCCGATCTAGGCGGGCGTGCTCAGCCCTCGTTCAGATCATCTACAGCCTCGTCCTTGGCGGTGGTCGGGACGGGCGTGCTGGGATCGCCGCTGATCGGCCCCTGGGGCAGGTCGCCTTAAGGGCGCTGGTCGTGCGGCGTCTTCTGAACCGCCAGCGTATTGGGATCAGGGCCGATCTGGCCGCCCGGACCGACGCCGCCGGCCCGTTCCTGCAGCGCCTCGGACGGGGTGTTCAGCGACCGCCCGCGCGCCACGCCCGGCGGCAGGGCCGCCTCGGCCTCTTGTTCCTTGTTCATGTCGAACCTCCATCCAATGGGGACCAGGAGGTAACCGAACCCTGCCTGCCCGGTTCCTGCATCGTGTCAGGGTGTCGGGCTCCGGTCGCAAATTGACACCGGTAACAAACCTGACAAGCTGGCCGCAAAACAGGGATGAGGGAAACGCCCATGAGGTTCATCGACCGCCGCGCCGCACTGACCGGCCTTCTGGGCGGTGTCGCCGCCTCCGCCCTGCCGGTCCGGAGCGTTCTGGCCCAGACGCTGGAAGAGGCCGCGCCGCTCGGCCGCGAATGGGCGAACATGAAATGGCGTCGCGGGATCGAAAACCAGCGGATGGCGGACCTGGGCGACGGGACCTTCCTCAACCCGATCCTGTCCGGCGACCACCCCGACCCGTCGATCCTGAAGGACGGCGACGACTATTACATGACCTTTTCGTCGTTCGAATCCGTGCCGGGCATCCATATCTGGCATTCGCGCGACCTGGTGAACTGGCGCCCCGTCACTGCGGCCCTCACCACCAATATCGGCTCGGTCTGGGCGCCCGAGCTGATCAAACACGAGGGGCGATTCTACTGCTACATCCCCGCCCGTTTCCCGGAGTATCGGTCGAACTACGTGATCTGGGCCGATCGAATCGAAGGGCCCTGGAGCGCGCCGATCGACCTGAAGCTGCCGGCCCATATCGACCCCGGCCACATCGTCGGCGAAGACGGCAAACGCTATCTGTTCCTGAACGGCGGGGACCGAGTCCGGCTGACCGACGACGGCCTGGCGGTCGATGGTCCGGTCGAGGAGGGCGTCTATGACGCCTGGCGCTATCCCGAGGACTGGATCGTCGAAGGCTTCGCCCAGGAAGGCCCCAAACTTCTGAAGCGCGGCGATTATTTTTACATGATCACCGCCATCGGCGGCACGGCGGGTCCGCCGACGGGGCATATGGTCATCGCCGCCCGTTCCCGGTCCATCCATGGCCCGTGGGAAGACTGCCCGCACAATCCGATCGTCCGCACCCGCTCCGGCGCTGAAAAATGGTGGTCGCGCGGTCACGCCACCCTGGTCGAAGGTCCGGCCGGCGACTGGTGGATGGTCTACCACGGCTATGAGAACGCCTATTGGAGCCTGGGCCGCCAGACCCTGCTGGATCCGATCGAATGGACCGACGACGGCTGGTTCCGCGCCAGGGGCGGCGATCTGTCGCAGCCGATCGCCAAGCCGCGCGGCGGCCAGGCCGTGCCGCACGGCATGGCCCTGTCGGACGATTTCTCAACCGACAAGTTCGGCCTTCAGTGGAGCTTCTATGATCCGCAGCCGAACGAAAAGGACCGTCTGCGGCGAGACAGCGGCGTGCTTCATATGCGCGCTAAAGGCAGGGCGCCGGCGGACTGCTCGCCCCTGACCTTCGTTCAAGGCGAGCAAGCTTATGAACTTGAATGTGAAATCGAGATCGATCCCGGCGCTGTGGCGGGGCTGATTCTGTTCTATGATCGCGCCCTTTACGCCGGTCTGGGGTTCGACGCTCAGCGCTATGTCACCCACCAATACGGAATCGAACGCGGCCGCCCGGCCAATCCCCACGGACGGCGCATGTTCATCCGCCTGACCAACGCCTATCAGAACCTCCATTTCGACACCTCCGGCGACGGCGTGACCTGGCGGCGGTTCGATAGAGGCATGGAAGTTTCCGGCTATAATCAGAATGTTAGGGGCGGCTTCATGATGTTGCGTCCGGGCCTCTACGCCGCCGGAGAGGGTGAAGCGCGGTTCAGGAATTTCCGCTTCCGCGCGCTCGGCGCCTAAGCCGCCCGGGCGGCGTCGATGGGCGGGGATCGCCCCGTCCTTTTCGGCCCATTCCAATCAAACGCTGATTTTTGCCCTGGCGCTCGCCACATTTTCGCCATATGACACCGGTGACATTGTCCTGTCTCGCAACGGCGGGGGGACCAAGACGATCCCCTCATCAAGAGGGGGACAGAGGATGTCGGCATCCGGCCCGCCAGAGGTCGGAGCGCGACAGCAACGGAGGGAACGGATGCACAACCAAACCACAGGACAACTGCGCGCGGCGGCGTCCCCGGCGGCGCTTCTGATCGGCGCCCTGCTGCTGGCGGCGCCCACTTGGGCCCAGGCTCAACAGGCCGATGATCAGGAGGCTACGACCGTCGATGAGATCGTCGTCACCGGGATCCGCGCCTCTCTCGCCAGCGCCCTGAGCGAAAAGCGTCGGTCGAACACCATCGTCGACGTCATCAACGCCGAAGACATCGCCGACTTCCCCGACGCCAACCTGGCGGAGTCGCTTCAGCGGATTCCCGGCGTCTCGATCGACCGCGAAAACGGCGAGGGCAATTCGATCTCTGTCCGCGGCCTTGGCGGCGACTTCACCCGGGTTCGGCTGAACGGGCTGGAGACCCTGTCCACTTCCGGCGCCAGCAGCGCCGACGGAGCCCTGCGGCGCGACCGCGGCTTCCAGTTCAACACCTTCGCCTCCGAGCTGTTCAACTCCCTGAAGGTCCAGAAGTCCGCAGACGCCCAGACGGACGAAGGCTCCCTGGGCGCGACCGTCGATCTGATCTCGGGCCGCCCGTTCGACTTCACCGAACGCCGTCTCGCCCTGACCCTTCAGGACGCCTATTACGAGAACGGCGGCAACCACAGCCCGCGCGTGGCCCTGTTGGCGTCTGACCGCTGGACCAGCAAGATCGGCGAGTTCGGCCTCTTGGGCTCGGTCGCCTACAATGAGCGTAAACAGGTCATCGACAGCTACGCCCGTCAGGTGGGCTCGATGGACTACGCCTATCGCGGCGCGACGTTCAACAACGCCGGCGCCAACGCCGCAGGGGATCCTCAAGGCTTCGCCCTGCCGATCGGCACGCCCAACTCGGCCCTGCCGCGCGTCACCAATCCCGAAGCGCGCAACTATCTGATCGGCTCGAACCCGGCCGCCTATGCCCTGATCAACGGAACGGGGAACCGCGGCTCTCTGGTTCGCATCCCGGCCCTGGCCACCCTGAATCACCGCGAGGTGGATCAGGATCGCCTGGGGGTCACCCTGTCCGGCCAATGGCGGCCGACGGAGCGGACCACGATCAGCTTCGACAATCTCTATTCGGAGATGACCCAGACCTCGACCAACTATCAGATCGGTCCGGTCGGCCTGAACCGCAACAACACGAACGGCAACCGCACCGCTACGGCCTTCAGCTATCAGACCGCGACGACCGCCAGCAACTCCAACAACAGCTACAATAACCGCCGCAGCGTATACGCCAACTGCACGGCCCAGACCGCGACCGAGTTTCGCGACGCCATCGACTGCGGGCAGTCCCTCTATGGCAATACGCCGATCTTCACCACGGCGCCGGGCGCCACGAACCAGACTCTGGCAGCCGGCGTCGGCAGCTTCAATCCGAACAACCTCGACGTCTACGACTACTATAACCAGCCCGGCTCGGTCGGCTATGTCGCGCATCCGCAGTATTTGGCCATGCGCGGCGCCTTCATCGGCCGCCCTTCGGTGCGCCTAATCGACGCCGGGCTCAGCGAGACCGGCGCCAACGCCAACTATCTGGTGCTCGGCAACGTCGACATGCGCTCGGCGGTCGATCAGGGCTCCTATACGACCAAGTTCCGCCAGAACTCGATCAATATCGAGCATGACTTCAGCGACCGCTTCAGCATGTCCCTGTTGCTCGGCGATTCCGAATCGACCAATGAAAACATGGGTCTGCTCGCTGACTTCATCCGGCTGGACTCCGGCCAGGGCGTCGCGGGAAACGACTACTTCGTCTATGACGACCGCGCGGGCGGCGACATGCCCTTCATCGACTTCGGCTTCGACGTCGCCGATCCCAACAACTGGGACTTCGTGAAGGGCTATTCCGCCCTGCGCGCCTTCCGCACCGTCACCGAAAACGGCTATCAGACGGCCAAGGCCGACTTCCGTTGGGATTACAACGACTACGTCACCCTTCGTTTCGGCATCGGCAAGCGGAAGTTCGACTTCTACTATACGCGGTTCGAGCGGCTGGTCAGCGACACCATGAACCCCAGTCTGCTGGAGGGGGTGCGCAGCGGCCTGGCTCAGGCCACGACAGTGGCTGACATGGGCCAGACGGTCAGCTGGGGAGACGGTCTGAACGTGCCTGACGGCATGCCGACGTCCTTCTTCGCCCCCAATCTTCAAGCCTTCCAGAACCGCTTCGGCTTCGACTGCGACTGCATCAACGAATGGGGCGACTGGCGTCTGTCGGACCTTCGCAACGGCGGGGTCAACACCTTCTGGGTCGATGAAGAAAGCCTGTCCTACTACGGCCAGATGGATTTCAACCTGCCTCTGTTCGCCGGAACCCTGCGCGGCAACGCCGGTCTGCGGAGAGCCGAGACCAGCGTCGACTCACGCGGACGTTCGCCCAGCGGCCGCCCCATCAGCAACGACAACGACTATAACGACACCCTCCCCTCGCTGAACCTGGCGTGGGAGGTCAGCGACAGCCTGATCCTGCGCTTCGCGGCGGCCAAGGTGATGGCGCGCCCGCAGATGATGGCCTTGCAGCCCGGCGTCACCTCCTTCACGGTGCCTGTGGGCGTCGCTGGGGCGGCGGCCGAGTTCGACGGCTCAAACGCCCAGATCAGCCTGGGCAACACCAAGCTGAAACCGTTCCGAGCCACCAACCTCGACTTCAATGTCGAATGGTATTTCGCCAAGGACGCCTTGTTGTCCGTGGCCTATTTCCACAAGGAAATCGAAAGCTTCCCGCAGGTCGTGCTGCGTGAGGGCAGGCTGAGCGAGGTTTTCAGCAGCGAGCAGATCGCCAATCTTCGGGCCGCCTATGACGACCTGACCGACCTGGCCTCCGACAGCCGCCGCGCCTATATCGACGCCGATCTGCCGTTCGTCCTGCGTCAATACAATGACGCGCCGGGCGGGACCCTGTCCGGCTTCGAGGTCGCCTATCAGCAGAACTTCACCTTCCTGCCGGCGCCGTTCGACGGTTTCGGGGTTCAGGCCAACTACACCAACATCGAATCCGAGCTGGAATACATCCTCGATCCCGCGCGGAACCTGACCGGAACGGCCCCCTTCCTGGGCGCCTCGCCGGAATCCTTCAACGCGACCGTCTTCTATGAGGTGCCGCGGTGGAGCGCCCGCGTTTCGGCCGCCTATCGGGCCGCTTACCAAACCACCTATCCGCTGGCCTCGGGCGGCTGCGATCCGGGCCAGTGCGACTCGCCCCTGATCAACGACTTCATCGGCTCCAATGAGACGCTGAATGTGGACGCCGCCTTCACCTACAAACTGACCGACAACGTCACGATCACCGCCGAGGCCCTGAATCTGACGGATCAGCCGGACGAGCGCTGGGCCTATCAGGCCGATCCGCTGGTCAACAGCTATGGCAGCACAGGTCGCCAATATTTCGTCGGCGCCCGCTTCATCTTCTGAGGCGGACCGACGCTCCCTGCCCCCTGAAGGGACGTCGCCCCGGCGACGTCCCGCTTTTTTTGCCCTTCGATCCAGGAAAGCGCCATGCTGAGAGCCACCCTGATCCTAAGCCTGACGGCGATCGCGGGCGCCGCCTGCGCCCAGACCCCGCCGCCCGGGTCCCAACGGGTTGCAGCGGCCTCATCCATGGTTTGGGGGTCGTCCGCCGTCAGCCGCCCGGCGGGCTGGTACGGCTCGGATGAGGCGCGTCGCCTGGCCCTTCAGGTCATCGCGCATCAATCGCCCCAAGGCGGCTGGCCCAAGAACACGGATCTGTTCGCACCGCCCGCGCCGGATGCGGATCCGGCCCTGACCAACACCATCGACAACAACGCCACCACCCTGCCCCTCGCCTTTCTCGCGCGGGTGATCGAGGCCGGCGATTCGACGCCGCGCGCCGCCTTCGACAGGGGTCTCGACTATCTGCTGGCCGCCCAATATCCGAACGGCGGATGGCCCCAGTACGCTCCGCTGCGGGGCGGCTATCACGACGCGGTCACCTATAATGACGACGCCATGGTGCGGGTGCTGCGCCTGCTGGACGAGGTCGCCCAGACCAAACCGCCTTACGGCTTCGTCGACGGCGCGCGGCGCGAGCGGGCGGCCCAGGCCGTGCGGCGCGGCGTGGACGCCCTATTGAAATCCCAGGTGCGACAGGACGGCCGACGGACCGTCTGGTCCGCCCAGCACGATCCCGTCACCCTGGCGCCCGTCGGCGCCCGCCGGTTCGAGCCGGCGTCTCTGTCGGGGCAGGAAAGCGTGGGCCTGGTGCGCTTCCTGATGGGGATCGACCCGCCCGGTCCTGACGTGATCGCCGCGGTCGAAGGCGCCGTTGCCTGGTTCCGCGCCACGGCCCTCTACGACATCCGCATCGAGTCCTTCACCGACGCTGAGGGACAGGCGGACCGACGGGTCGTGCCGGCGCCGGGCGAAGGCCCGCTCTGGGCCCGTTTCTACGGGCTCGAGGACAATCGCCCGCTGTTCACCGGCCGCGACGGCGTCCCGCGCCCGGCCCTGGCGGACATCGAGCGGGAGCGCCGCGCCGGCTACAACTACTATGGAGACTGGGCGAAGACGCTGCTGGAGCGGGACTATCCCGCCTGGCGCGCGCGCCTTGCCCGGCCGAACTGACAGGGCCGGCGAAGCGAAGGCCTCGCCGGCCCTAGAGCATGATCGTTTCGGGCGGAACCGCTTCGCGGTTCCGACAGAAGCGTGAATCATGCTCTGGCTTTAATCTGGAGCCTCAGAACCGCTTGGTCAGCTGCACGCCGTAGGTGCGCGGCTCGTTGACGAAGGCGGTCAGGTTGTTGAAGTCGATCGCGCCGATGACGTTCTCTTCGTCGGTCAGGTTGCGGACATAGGCCGCCGCTTCCAGGCCGCGGCCCAGGTCGCGCCAGCCGGCCCGCAGCCCGCCCTCGAAGTGCGTATCCTGCATGAACTCGACCGATTCATAGAGGAACAGGTTGAAATCCTTCTGCATCGTCCAGTCGGTCGAGGCGAAGAACTCGGTGTCGTCGCCCAGGGGCAGGACGTAGTTCAGCGTCAGATTGGCGGTGTATTCCGGCGCCTGCGGGAAGGGGTTGCCGTCGACCTTGGCGCGACGGGTCGTGCCCACGGTGACGATCGGGTCGGTGACGGTGCAGTTGGAGCCGCAGATGGCCACCAGCAGGTCGCCGTCCTTGATCTCCGTGTGGTTCCAGGCCGCGCCGGCCGCCAGGCTTAAGCCCGCGCCCAGATACAGGTCGCCGTCCAGCTCCAGGCCGTAACCTTCGCCCTTGTCGGCGTTGATCAGGCGGTTGGTGTTGTCCGCCCCGCCGATGGCGGTGAACTGCATGTCGCTGACCTCATAGGCGTAGGCCGTGCCGTTCAAACGGCCGCGGCCGTCGAACAGACGGGCCTTGAAGCCGGTCTCATAGGACATGACGGTTTCGGAATCGGCCGTGGTCAGGACCGGGAGGTTGCGGCCCTGGATCGACGGACCGCGATAGCCCTTGGCCACGCGGGCGAACAGGTTGAGGCTGTCGTTGACCTCATACAGGGCGCTGACGTCCCAGCTGACCTGCTCGTCGCCGACCGAGACGGCGCCCGTCCCGCCGGCGCCGGTTCCCAGGACGATCCGACCGAAATAGTCGCGGTTGTCGTCGGTATAGCGCAGACCCGCCGTGACCTTCAGGGCCTCCGTCAGCCTGTAGCTGCCCTGACCGAACACGGACCAGGAGTCCGACTTCTGCACGATGTCGGTCACGCGCGTCGGCTGGGGATTGCCCACGCCGTTGAAGGTGCCCGAGACCAGATTGATCCGCTCATCCCAATAGAAGGCGCCGATCTGCCAGCCTAGGCGCGCATCGCCGTTCGAGGCCAGGCGCAGCTCGTAGGTGTTCTGCAGCAGATCGCTGGACAGGGTGCCGGTCTCGGAGTTGAACGGCGTCTTGTAGGAGGCCGTCGCGGGGGCGCTGGCCACGCCGCCGTCGATGTCGCCGTCGCCCTGCGACCAGCCCTGGTAGGAGCCGACGATGCCGGTCAGGGTGGCGGGGCCGAAGTCATAGGCCACGCGCAGCGACTGGGACGTGGTCTTCTGCTTCTGGAAGTTGTTGCGGCCGCCGTCGTAATAGACGGTGTCCCGGTCGAAGTTGTCGTTCAGCTTGTTGGAGCCCTTGGTCAGGGCGTTGGCGCGGTTCATCGTGCCCGTGCCTTCATAGTCGCGAGCCTGAAGGGTCAACAGGGTCGACAGACGCGCGGTCGGGGTCCAGGCGACATGGACGCGGCCGGCGATGTCGTCGAAATTGCCCAGGTCGTCCTTGTCCGGATTGGCGAAGGACGGGTTGTAGGCGTTGTTCACCCAGTCGTCGCGGTGGTTCCACAGGAAGGCCCCGCGCACCTGGAGCGTCTCGGACGCCGGCAGGGTGACGGCGGCCTCGGCCCGGGTCGAACCCAGGTTGCCATAGGTCAGGGAGCCGAAACCGGTGAAGTCGTCCGACGGCTTGACGCTGTCGATCTTGATCACGCCCGCCGGGGTGTTGCGGCCGAACAGGGTGCCCTGCGGTCCGCGCAGCACTTCCAGCTGCTGCACGTCGAACAGCGGAAAGCCCTTCAGATAGACGCTTTCCAGAACCACGTCGTCCAGCACCACCGAAACCGGCTGGGAGGCGGTGAAGTCGAAGTCCACATTGCCCAGGCCGCGGATGTAGAAGCGCGGCGCATAGCGGCCGTTCGAGCTTTCGACCTGAAGGCTGGGCACGCGGCCCGACAGGGCCAGAACGTCGGCGCCGCCGGCCGAGATGTCCTGCAAGGTCTGGGGCGTCAGGGCGGAGACGGCGAAGGGAACGTCGCGGATGTTCTCGCTGCGACGCTGGGCGGTGACGACGATGTCATCGACGCCGGCCGGTTCGGCGGCGGTTTGCGTCTGGGCCTCGGTCTGGGCCTGGGTCTGAACCTGAGCGAGGGCCGAGCCGGCGCTCAGCAGGGCGATGCTGCTGACGGTGGCGGCCAGAAGGGCGGGACGAAGCATGGCTGAACTATCCTTGGCGTCGTGGGGAGGAACGATCGCGCGACGCCGTAAAGCTTCGAAAAGGGAATCGCCAGCGTCAGACGGGCCGCTTTGTTGAAGCTTTGAAGACGCGGACACAGTGGTGTGACAATCGGCCTCAGGCGGGGCGCCGCGCGGCCCCCCAGTCTTGTTCGAACAAGGTTGAAGTGCGACGATGTAAGGGTGCGTCTCTCCGCTGCGCGCCCCTTCCCCATATCCTGGATTGCGCATGTCTCTCGTCAGGCCTTCCCGCCGCCGTCTTCTGCAACTGGCCGGGGCGACGACGCTGGCGCCGGGCCTGATCGGCCTGAGAGCGAAGGATCAGACCAAGACGATCGGCCGGGTGCTGGCGGTTTCGGACATGCATTCGGCCTATGAACGCACCGCCCAACTGCTGGCCGCCTTTGAAAGGGAGGTGCGGACCCATCCGATTCCCCATGTGATCGCCGTCAACGGCGACCTGTTCGAACACGGCAACGCCGTGGCCGTGCGGTCCGGCGGTGTGATCGACTGGGCGTTCGTCGAGGCCCTGCCGCGCCTGGCGCCCACGGTGTTCAACCTGGGCAATCACGACAACGACCTGACCCCGGACCTGGCTGAGGTCGTGGCGCGGCTGCGGACCCTAGGCGTCCAGGTCGTCACCACCATCGGCGACCGACGCACGGGCGAAGGCTACGCCCCCTCTTCGACCACCCTGCCCTTCGGCGCCCGATCCTTGCGCGTCGTGGGCATAGGGACCGACGCCCTGAACACCTATCCCAAGGTCTCTCGCGACCAGTTGGACATTCCATCTCCTGCGGTCTGGGCAAGGGCCCAACTTGGAGCCGCATTGTCGGGCGCCGATCGGGTTCTGATCCTGAGCCATGCGGGTGTCGCGGCCGATCGCGACATCCTGCCCCTGCTGCCCGACGGCGGCCTGATGATCGGCGGCCACAACCATCTGCTGTTCCAGCATCAACAGGGCCGCAGCGCCTATGCCCACACAGGCTCGTGGACAAGCGCCTATACGGTTGGCGAATTCCGCGCCGACGGCTCGGTCACGGCCGCCTCTCACCCGGTCGCGGTGGACGCCGCGGCCGATCAGCCCCTGGCCGAACGGATCGCCGCGACCCTGGCCGCCCAGATGACGGCGGAGGAGCGGGCCCTACTGGGCGTCAGCCCCCGCGCCCTGTCGCTGGGCGACACTGGACGGCGGGTCGCGGCAGGCCTGGCCCAGGCGGCAGGCGTCGATGCGGGCTTCATCGGCCACACCACCCTGGGCGCCGGCCTGCCCGCCGGGCCGGTCAGCCGCTACGTCTTCGACGCCGTCGTGCGTTTCGACGGCCGGCTGATGACCGCCGTCGTCCCGCGTGATCGGTTCGACGCCTTTCTCGCCCGCGCCAACCAGGACCGGCCGATGCCGCTCAGCGCGCGCAACGGCGACTTCCTCTACGCCGCCGGCGCCGCGCCGACGGACGGCCCCGTGCGCATCGTCACCACCGACTGGTGCGCGACCAATCAGGCCGAATATTTCGGCGTCGCCGACCTCGTCTTCGCCGAAGCGCCCGGCCTGACGGTCAAGACGGCGGCGGCGGCGGCCCTGTTGGAGCCGCATTGACAACGGCCGCCCAGCCGGAGCCAAGATGGATCATGGCGATGCGCTCGATACTGTCGACCATCCTGGCCCTGGCGGCCTTGGGACAGGGTGGGAGCGCGGCCGCGCAGACGACGGGGCGTTGGACCGTCGATCAGGCCTACGCCGTCATCGACTTCCAGACCCGCCACGACGTCCGCAGCATCGCCCAAGCCTTGGAGCGCCATCTGCGCCGTCACGGTTTCCGGGCCGTCACCCGCCACCAAGCCTCCGGCGACCCGCCCCGCACGCCCGGCCGTTTCACCCTGGCGGACCCGGCCACGCCCAGTGGTTTCGGTCTGGAGGATCCGACGACGCGCGCCGCGGCGGGCTGGCTGCGGCCGGTCCGCACGGTCGTCTGCAACGGCGCCGCCTGGCGCGCCGAAGTCAGCCCGCGTCAGGTCGGGCCGGTCGAGACCCGCTACACCCTCTGTCTCTTTCCCTATCGCGACGGCGCGCGCCAGGGACTTCAGCTCGACATCTACGCCGCCGCCGTCCTGCACGGCGATCCAGAGACGCCGATCGCGCCGCAGTCCGAAGCCGTCTCGCCCGAAGCCTTCATGCGGGGCGCGGTTCAGGCGGTCGAACAAAGGATCCGTCAGCCCGGCGCCTGGATCGAACATCGCCCGGCCAATCGCGACCGGCCCTTCTTCCTGGACGACGACGCCCTGTCCGCCGGTCCCCACTGAAGTCTTTCGACTGAGCCCGAAAACGATCGCGCCCCCGACGGAGCCGTCGGGGGCGCGAAAGTCAGCGTTCAGGCGGGATCAGAACTTGACGCTGAAACGGCCGAAGATGCGGTTGTCGCGGTACTCGTCCTTGTAGAGGCCGGTGTAGCCCATCTCCAGCGCGGTCCGTTCGGTCGCCTGGACTGTGAAGGCCAGGCCGCCGGAGATGACGTCGTCCCCCGGATTGGCGCCGTTGATCACGAAGCCGGGTCCGTCGGCGAAGGCGGCGTCGAACACGGGCCCGTCGCCGTTCAGATCGTGGGTATAGGCCAGGTGGGTCACCGCCGACAGACGCGGACGGCCCTGACCGCCGGCCAGGACGGTGCGGGTGCGGAAGCCGGCCGTGACCAGATCCGCCGTCTGTTCGACCTGGCCCGACAGGGCGGCGTCTCCGCCGACCTCGACGACGTCGGCGTCGTACTGGACATGGCTGAAGGCGCCGTAGGGTTCGAACATCGTCGCCCCGACCGCTCGGCTCCAGGCCAGTTCGCCATAGACCTGCCAGACGTCGCCGTCATAGTCCCCGGCCAAGGCGTTGCTGAACTGATTCAGTTGAGCGGTGCGGTCGGTGCGGACGTCGGCCTTGGCCCAGGATCCGCCGACACGGACCTGGAAGTCGCCCAGGGCGCCGCCGCCGTAGACGCCGATCTGTTCGCTGTTGACACGACCCGTCGAGTTCAGCCGCGCCGACCGCAGTTCCGAACGGCTTTCGCCCAAGGCCAAGCCGATGTGAACATCGTCCGACAGCGCCTTTTCGGCCCCGACCAGATAGCCGGACGATTCGCTGCGGAAGGCCGCCAGGCCGTCATGACGCGAGCCGCGGCCGTCGCCGAAGACGCCGCTGCCCCAGACCGAAACCCCGTTGCCCGCATAGGTCTGACCGCCGGCCTGACCCCGGCCGCGGTCCGACATGGCCTCGCGGATCGCGCGCGTGTCGGACACCGCCAGGCCGGCCAGAGAGGCGTGAACCTCGCCAGTCAGGCTGGGCAGGGCGGCCTGAACCGCGGGCACGCTGGCGTCCAGCAGGGCGTTCTCCAGCGACAGGTCGCGGCTTCCGCTGGTCGCCGATCCGTTGATCATCACGTCCAGGGCTGCGCCCGCCGACTTCTGGTTCGAGTTGGCGCCTAGGGACGCCACCGTCACGTCGTTGCGGCGCACCGTCAGCGTGACCCCGTTGGTCGAATAGGTCAGGACCGGCGTCAGGAAGGCCAGATCGCTCTGCGCCCCGGTGAAGGCGCCGGTGACTGCGCCCGTCGACTGAATGATGTTCATCCGCGAGCGCAGGTTCCATTCGCCGCTGTCGGCCTTCAGCACGACCTGACCGCCCTCGAGGCGCGTCGCCCCGCCGACGTTCAGCCGCGAATAGGCGCCGCCGTTGACGCTGGAGCGGATCCACAGGAAGGAGCCCGGCTTGAAGTTGACGTCGCCGGCGACGGTCAGGGTTCCGAACGGATTGGCCCCGTCGCCCGGCGCGACCACGCCGCCGCTTTCCGCCGTCAGGTTCAGCAGACGACCGACGCCGCCGATCATGCCCACGCCGCCGACGGTGGCGTTCGAACGCAGCAGGCTGCCGTTGACGGTCAGAAGACCGCCCTCGACGCGGGTCGGGCCGCTGTAGTCATTGGCGCCGGTCAGGATCAGCTGCCCCCCGCCCTTCTTGACCAGACCGCCGATGTCATTGCCGAAGTTGGCCCGCACCTCGGCCGAATAGCGGTCGCGGGCGTCGCCGATGTTGTTGCTCCAGACATCGACGGTGCCGACCGCCACGGTGACGTCGCGGGTCGCCCGCAAAGCGGTCGGGCCGCCCAAGGCGACGTTCATCTGGGGCGCGCCCCAGCCGGACTTCAGATCGACGCCCGGCGTGTCCAGATCCCGCGAGCTGGACACCAGAATGTCCGAAATCAGGGCCGTGGAATATTCGGGGAAGTTCTCCATCAGGAGGGCGGCGAAGCCCGACACGTTCGGCGCCGCCATCGACGTGCCGGTATAGGCCGCATAGCCGGCGCCGGTGTAGCGGATGTACTGGTTCAGCACCCGCTGCAGTTCGGCGTTGGCGTATTCGAGCACGGCGCCGGAGAAGGCCGGGGTCAGGATCGCCATGTTGTTGGTCGAGACCAGCAAGCCCGCCAGGGTGGAGGTGAAGCTGTCGGGATCGCCCAGGCGGGCTCCCGCAACCAGGGTGATGGCCGCCGCTTGCCGAGCCACTTCGCGCCGTTGCGCGTCCTCGTCATAACCGGGTCCGCCGGCTTCTCGCGCGTCGAGATAGTTGTTCAGCACGACCAGAAACTGGTTCACGGCCGCAGATTGCAGGGCCGAGACGGTGGTCGCAGCATAGAGTCCCGTATAGTTCGCCCGGGGATATAGGGCCAGGATGCCGGCCCGGTCCATCGTATAGGCGGGCACGGACGAGACGACGGCCGAACCCGGTCCGGCGACGCACCAGGTCGCCGTCTGACCGCAGAAGCTGGTCGACGGGTCGGCGGCGGTGAAGCTGGAATAGTTGGCGACCGACAGCCAGTTGGAGCGCAGGCGCGGATCCGACAGGGGCGCCACGGCGTCGATGCTGGCGTGGACGCCATAGCCGTTGCCGGCCGAGAAGACCACCAGCACGTCCTTGTCCAGCACGGGCTTGTAGTAGTCGCCGTAGTTCCGGTTCATCGACGCCAGAACGGTCGACAGCGACGCATTGTACGGCAGGGACGTGCCGCTGCCCCAGCTGTTGTTGATGATGCGCACCTGCCCCGTATTGGCCAGATCGACGATGTTCTGGTTCGAGGTCGCGACGATGTCGCCGTCGATATAGACGTCCTTGAACCACAGGAAGTCGCCGGCCGCGAAGTTGGTGGTGGCGGCGTAGAGCTTGGCGCCGTAGGCGTTGCCGAACATGGGCTGACCCGCGACCCGGTCGCCGGCGATGGTGCCCGCCACATGGGTGCCGTGGCCCTCCCATCGACGACGCGGATTGATCCGCCCGTCATTGCCGTAGCCCTCGACGACCTGGGTTCGCAGCCCCGTCACCTTGCCCGCCGATCCGAACAGGGGGTGGTCCATATAGACGCCGGCGTCATTGACCCCGATCGTCTGACCCCGCCCGGTCAAACCCATGGCGTAGGCATGTTCCAGCCCCAGGAAACGCTTGGAATAGTCGACCGAAAACTGGGCGTCCGACCGCCACGAGGCCAGGGCCGTCTGATAGTTGGTCGTGCGCGTCCCATTGGCCATATAGAAGCCGCCGGCCGGCGGGGTCGGCGCGGTCTGCGCCGCCGCCGCGCCCGCCAGGACCGACACGCCCGCCGTCGCAGCCATCAGGCCGATTTTGAAACTGAAAGCCACTCTTTCCCCCTCTTCGGCCGACGGCCGAACGCTTAAGCTTGCAACCCCACGGCGCAATTCAAACACTCAATCGACCGGCGCGAGCACCGTCGTCAACACATTTCGGACAAAAGACGGGCGCGGCGTTTCGTCTTTTAGGGGATAAAATTCCGACGCGTTCTGCGCGGCCAGCCGTAGCCTTCTCCGCATTGTCATGCGCTATTCGGTTCAGCGGCGCAGGTCCAGACCATCGCCGGGCCGAAGCAACTCGCTCGCAGGGGGGGTACGGAGGGAAAGCCGTGGCGGACAGAGAGGGATTCGAACCCTCGGTAGGCTTTCACCTACACACGCTTTCCAAGCGTGCGCGATCGACCACTCCGCCACCTGTCCGTTTCACGCCAGCTCGTGCGCGCCGCCGGAGGTCGATCCGGCGGGAGGCGGGCCTGATAGAACACCATGGCCCCCTCGGCAAGCGCCTGTGACGTCCCCATATGGGGGCGGACGACATTTTCCTTATTGGGGAACCCCATGCTGCTGACCAAGACCGCCGAACTGCCCACCGCCGAGACCGCCCTGCCCGGACGCGCCGAGCCCCTGGCGACGGACGAAACCCATTTCGTCAGCGGCCATCCGCTGAAGGGGCCCTATCCCGAGGGTTTTGAAACGGCGATCTTCGGCATGGGCTGTTTCTGGGGCGTGGAGCGGGTCTTCTGGTCCCTGCCGGGCGTCTGGGTGACGTCGGCCGGCTATTCGGGCGGAATCACGCCCAATCCGACCTATGAGGAGACCTGCACCGGCCGGACCGGGCATGCCGAGGTGGTCAAGGTGGTGTTTGACCCGTCGGTCATAACCTACGGCGACCTGCTTAAGGCTTTCTGGGAAAACCACGACCCGACCCAGGGCATGCGCCAGGGGAATGACGTCGGCACCACCTATCGGTCCGCCATCTACACTCTGAACGACGATCAGCAGCGCGAGGCCGAGGCGTCGCGTGACGCCTATCAGGCGGCCCTGACCGCGGCCGGGCGCGGCGCCATCACCACCGAGATTCAGCCTGCCGGCGAATACTATTACGCCGAGGGTTATCACCAGGGCTATCTGGCCAAGAATCCGGCCGGCTATTGCGGCATCGGCGGCACCGGCGTGGTCTGTCCGATCGGGATCGGCGTGAGGGCCTGACCGACGTCCTTGGATGACGGTCGAGCGAAATGTCCTGTCCGCCTCCGGCTAGGCGTGGGCGGCGGACAGGCGTAGGGAAGCCGAAAAAGCCACGGGAGATCCGCCATGTCCGCCTTCGTCCATCCCGATGAAATTCGCAGCCGTTTCTCGGCCGCCCTGTCGGCCATGTACCGAGCGGAAGTGCCCCAGTACGGGGAGCTGCTGACCCTGGTGGCCGAGGTCAACGCCGAGGCCTTGAAGGCCGATCCGGCGGGGGCGGACCGGCTGGCCGCAGCCGGCGAACTGGCGCGGCTGTCTGAGGAACGGCACGGCGCCATCCGCGTCGGCACGGCGGACGAACTGGCCACCATCGCCCGCGCCTTCGCCGTCATGGGCATGGCGCCGGTCAGCTATTACAATCTGGCCCCCGCGGGGGTGCCGGTCCATTCGACCGCCTTCCGCCCGGTCGATCCGGCGGCCCTGGCGCGCAATCCCTTCCGGGTCTTCTGCTCCCTGCTGCGGCTGGAGCTGATCGCGGATCAGGACCTGCGTCAGGAGGCGGCCGCCGCCCTGGCCCGGCGCGACATCTTCACCCCGGGCGCGCGGGCGCTGATCGAGACGGCCGAGACCGCGGGCGGCCTGGACGAGGATCAGGCCGACCGCTTCGTCTCCGAACTGCTGGAGACCTTCCGCTGGCACGCCGAGGCGACGGTCAGCGCCGAGACTTACGAGCGCCTGGTCGCCGCCCACCGGCTGATCGCCGACGTGGTCAGCTTCAAGGGGCCGCACATCAACCATCTGACGCCGCGCACCCTGGACATAGACGCGGCCCAGGCCGCCATGCCCGAACGGGGCATCACGCCCAAGGAGACGATCGAGGGGCCGCCCGCCCGCGCCTGCCCGATCCTTCTGCGCCAGACCAGTTTCAAGGCCCTGCAGGAGGCCATCGCCTTCCCCGGCGCGGACGGGGCCGTCCAGGGGGTGCACACCGCCCGCTTCGGCGAGATCGAGCAGCGCGGCTGCGCCCTGACCCCGACGGGACGCGCCCTGTACGACGCGGCCCTGGCCAGCAAGGACTTTTCGGCCCTGCCCGACGACTGGACGGCCCTGCGCCGGAACGGCTTGGCCTGGTTCCGCTATCGCGCGACGCCGCAGGGCCTGGCCGGCCGCGCCGAGACGGCCGATCTGGAGGCCCTGATCGCCCTGGGTCACGTCGTCGCGGAGCCGATCACCTACGAGGACTTCCTGCCCGTCAGCGCCGCCGGAATCTTCCAGTCCAACCTGGGCGCCGAGGTGCGCGAAGCCTATGCCGTCGACCCGGCCAAGGCCGATTTCGAACAGGCCCTGGGCCGGTCGGTGCTGGACGAGATGGTCCTGTATCAGGCGGAGCAGGAGGCTTCGATCGCCGCCGCCCTGAAGGCCTTGGGTCTGGCCGAGGCCGCGGCCTGAGCAAATCCGAGACCATCCGCCGTATTGCCTGACGCCCCGCGCCGGATCATAGACGCGGCCGTGCCCCCCTCCGCCCCCTCGTCTGCGCGTCGTTATGATCTGGACTGGATCCGGGTTGGGGCGTTCGGCCTGCTGATCCTCTATCACGTCGGCCTGGTCTACGGGGTCTACGGCTGGCACGTGCACAGCGTTCACACCTTCGAGTGGATGCGCGAAGCCATATTGATCACCAATCCGTGGCGGCTGACCCTGCTGTTTCTGGTGTCGGGCGCGGCCCTGCGGTTCATGACCTTCCGCCGCACGCCGCGCCAGGTGGCCCGGGCGCGGTTCGAGCGGCTGGTTCCGCCGCTTCTGTTCGGGGCCGTGGTCCTGGTGCCGATCCAGTCCTGGATCGAGGCGATGGACAAGGCCGGCTGGCCCGGCGGCCTGGCCGGCTACGCCGCCTGGATGGTGCACGAGTTCAGCTTCAGCGGCCTGGCCGACGGCGTGCCGGTCAACCACCTGTGGTTCATCGTCTATATCGCCGCCTACAGTATCGTCGCCATCCTGCTGTGGCGGCGGCCCGGCCTGATCGACCGGATCGGCGGATGGCTGGAGACGGCCCTGGCGGGGCCGCGCCTTCTGATCCTGCCGATCCTCTATCTGATCGCCATCCGCATCCTGCTGTTTCCCTGGTTCGGGGTGACCAATGTCCTGCACTGGGACTGGTACAATCACGCCCTGTCGCTGGGCGCCTTCGTCTTCGGCTTCAGCATCGTGGGCCGCGAGACCCTCTGGCGCGACATGGAGCGGTATCGCTGGGTCGCCCTGGGGCTGGCGGCGGTCGCCCTGCCGATCATGATGGCCCAGGTCTGGCATCCGGGCGGCCGGGCCTTCTGGGGCGTGCCCAAGGCCATGGTCTACGGCCTGGACCAGTGGGCGACGATCGTCGCCATCCTGGGCTTCGGCAGCCGGCATCTGCGGTCGCGCGGCGGGCCGGTCCTGCCCTATCTGACCGAGGCCACCTTCCCCCTCTATCTGGCGCACCAGACCATCCTGGTGGCGGCGGTCTGGATCATCCGCCCCGCCCGTCTGCCGGCGGGGCTGGAGGCCCTGTCCCTGCTGCTGATCACCTTCGTGGGCAGTTTCGCGGTCTATGAGATCGTCAAACGCATCCCGGCCGTCCGCCCGCTCTGGGGCCTGAAGCCGCTGGACGGCCGGCCCTGGCCGCTGGACCTCCAGGCCCTGCGCAAACCTTCCGCCCGGTATCACCGGCGCCGCCGCCTGCTGGCCGTCGGCGTCGCCGCACCGCTTCTGGCCCTGACCGTGGTGGCGGCCGCCATCGCCGCCTATCCGGGGTTCGACAACGCCACCCAGTATCTGAGCGAGCTGGGCGGGGCGACCGCCCCCCTGCCCCTGATCTTCAACGGCGGGGTCTTCGTCGCCGGGGTGATGGCGGGGCTGGCGGGAATCGGCTTCGGCCTGGCCGTCTACGCCCTGACCGAGAAGCGCGCCGCCGGGGCCGTGATCGCCGTCGTCTTTGTCCTAGCGGGCGCCGGCATGTCGGGCTCGACCCTCTACCCCTGGCCGGACCCGCGCCACATGATCATCAACCTGGCCCTGGGCATTCAGCTGGCGCCGGTGCTGCTGCTCTGGGGTCTTGCGTCGCGCCGAGATCTGCCCCGGCTCAAAATCTTCCTGACCGCCATCTTTGTCATCATGGCGTGTCTGACCGTTGTTACAAAACACATGATCTTTCCCGGCACGGTCAACGACGCCAACGTCGGCTGGTGGGAGCGGGCCTACGCCCTGGTGCTGGTCGGCTGGGTCGGCGTCGCCGCCTGGCTGCTGGACCGCAAGTTGTTGCAGGAAGCGATAAAATCCCCGTCTGGCGGGTCCGTCGCCCAGGTCGCGGCGGCGGGTGAGTAAAAAAACCCCGAATTTTTCGCCCCTATCAACATTGCGTGATTGAAAATCGCGCGAATGTGATCGACTATAGGGGTCGTGCTGCGATGCAGCGCGCACCGCCTTCCTGCCTTCGGAAGCGCGGCTGGTCAACACGGGGGCGCTCAGAGCGGCATGAACAAGCTGGCGATCCGGCCTGTCGAACAGGCTGAAATCGAGACCCTGAACCCGGCGCCGCAGGGCCCGGCCTGGTCCTGGCTGCCCGACGAGGCGCCGCTGGCCATGCCGGTCCAGTCCCTGACCGCGCCCGACGCCGTCGCCGAGGCCATCCCCGCCACCTCCCCGCGCGCGGTCGGCCTGCGCCGGCTGATGCTGCTGGCCGGCACCCTGGTCCTGACCGGCCTGTCCGCCATCGCCCCCTTCTATCTCTACGCCCGCAAGGGTTGGGACGGGACCGAGGTTCTGGCCTTCGGCATCTTCATGGTGCTGATCACCGCCATCTCCTGCTGGTTCGTCAGCGGCCTGATGGGCCTGTTCGTCATGCTGCGCGGCAAGGACCAGGCCGACCTGTCCTTCGCCCCCCACCCGGCCCTGCCGCGCACCCGCACGGCCCTGCTGATGCCGCTGTACAACGAGGACGCCCGCGCCTCCTTCGCCCGTCTGGCGATGATCGACGCCTCGCTGACGCGCCTGGGCGCCGCCTCGGCCTTCGACATCTTCGTGCTGAGCGACTCGACCAAGGAAGAGGCCGCCGCCGACGAGCGTTCGGTCTTCCAGGCCTTCCGCCAGACCGCCGGCTGCAAGACCTTCTATCGTCGCCGCACCGAGAACACCGAGCGCAAGGCCGGCAATCTGGCCGAATGGGTCCGTCGTTTCGGCGGCGCCTACGAGACCATGATCGTTCTGGACGCCGACAGCACCATGGCCGGCGAGACCCTGCTGCGCATGGTCGACGCCATGGAGCGCAACCCCGGCGTCGGCCTGATCCAGACCGCCCCCGTCATCATCAAGGCCCGCACCATCTTCGCCCGGGTGTCGCAATATTCGGTGCGCCTGTACGGCCGCGTCGCCGCTGCCGGCCTGGCCTACTGGACCGGTTCGGAATCCAGCTACTGGGGCCACAACGCCATCATCCGCACGCGCGCCTTCGCCGCCTGCTGCGGCCTGCCCCATCTGAAGGGCAGGAAGCCCTTCGGCGGCCATATCATGAGCCACGATGTGGTCGAGGCCGCCCTGATGCGCCGCGCCGGCTGGGCCGTCCACGTCAGCGCCGCCCTGGAAGGGTCGTGGGAAGAGACCCCGCCGTCGATCACCGACTTCATCCGCCGCGATCACCGCTGGTTCCAGGGCAATCTGCAGCACCTGGGCCTGATCGGCGCCAAGGGCCTGTCGCCGATGAGCCGCCTGCAGCTGGCCATGGGCTGCATGGCCTATCTGTCCTCGCCCCTGTGGATGGCGTCCCTGATGGTCGGCCTGTTCATCCAGATGTTCTATCCGGTCGACTGGACCAGCTTCTTCTACATCCTGAACCCGCAGTTCACCCCCTTCATGCTGGCCTCCTTCCTGTCCGGCGTCCTGCTGATCGGGCCCAAGTTCATGGGCGCCGCCCTGGTGCTCAGCCGCCCGGCCGAGCGGCGCGCCTTCGGCGGACGCCGCGCCATCGCCAAGGGCATGGCGGCCGAGATCGCCCTGTCGGCCATCCTGGCCCCCATTCTGATGGTCGCCAACACCAAGGCCTTCATTCAGATCCTGTCCGGCCACGACACCGGATGGACCACCCAGCAGCGCGAGGCCGACGGCCTGGCCTGGTCCGACGCCTTCCGCGCCATGCGCTGGCAGATGATCGCCGGCGTCGGCTTCATCGCGCCCCTGTGCGTCCGCCCCGACTTGGCCACCTGGTTCGCCCCGATCGTCCTGCCCCTGCTGCTGGCCGCCCCGATCGCGGTCTGGACCTCGCGCGTCCGTTCGGGCGACGCCCTGGCCCGGAAGGGCTTCCTGGTCACCCCGGCCCAGGACGGCGTCAGCGTCAATCCGGCCGTGCTGCACACGCCCCGTTCGCCCCTGCGCGCGGTCGCCGGCGGCGTCCTGGCCCCGGTCGCAGCCCCGGCCATGGTCCCGGCTCGCGCGCCGGAGCTCTAAGCCCCGCTCTATCCGCCGACCGATGCAGGACGGCCACAGAACCGTCACAACCGCTACAGCCCCGCTCGACGCAGGGCTCGGTCTTGATCATCTTCAGTCATCAGCTCTGCTGAGGACCGATTCCATGACCAAGAAGACCAGCGCCGATTCCAAGCCCGAACTCCGCATCGTCGGGACCGAGGCGGCCGTCTATGACCTGATGCGAGCGCCCGAGACGACGGCTGAGCGGGTCAAACGCCTTCAGATGGAGGCGCACGCCCTTGCCCTGGAAGAGATCGACCAGTTCGAGAAACTGCTGAGCCAGGCCGCGCAAAAGGCCAAGGACATCGCCTCGGGCGGCGACGCCTATCCGGTCGGCGTTCGCGAGATCGCCACGCGCCTGGCCGCCGACCTGCCGACCCGGGCCGAGACCATACGCACGATCGTGGGCCGCCTGGGCTGACCCCAGGGGGTCCGGCCCTCAGGCAAGGACGTCGTCATAATCCGGGTGTCGCTTGTGCCAGGCCACGGCGTAGCTGCATTGCGGGAACAGTTTCAGCCCGTGTTCGCGTGCATGTTCGGCCATCGCCTGCATGAAGCGCCCGGCGGCGCCCGAGCCGCGCAGGCTCTGGTCCGCCTCGACGTGCAGGATCATCCGCGCCCCGCCGCGCACGGCGTAGTCGGCCCAGACCCGTCCCTCGCCGCCCTCGCCGTCGAACATCTGTTCAAAGCGGTTGTCGTCCCTGGCGTCGGTGAACGGTCCCATGCTCAACTCCCTTTACGCTTCAACAGCCTGGGAGAAGGGACGTTCCATCGGCGCCGACGCCTCAGATCGGCTTGTCCTGCAACAGATTGATCAGGCCCAGCACGCTCTTCACCGTGAACCAGACACTGAGCAGGAACCAGATCAGCAGGAACAGCAGCAGGAAGGGAATGCCGATCAGCACCACCGAGGCCAGGGCGCTGGCGAAGATGCCGACCCAGGCGGCGATGGTCCACCAGAAGACCGACCAGAAGAGGCGGATCTGGGCGTCGATATGTTGCCGGGCCACGCCCGCGGCCGTGCTGCGCGTCACATAGGCCACCACCAGCCCGACCAGGACCAGCACATTGGCGCTGGGGATGGACAGGATGAACAGGGCCCAGGCGATCAGGGCGCCGACCTTGCCTTCCGGCTCCTGGCCGGGGGTGAAATTGGGTTCGGTCGTCATGGTCGTCCTTTCAGAACAGCCAGCTGCGCGGATTGTCGATCGGCCGCCCGGCCTTCAGACGCATCACGCCGAAGACGCCGCGCGCCAAGATCCACAGGGCCGACAGGAACAGGACGAAGACCCCGATATTGACGATCACCAGCAGGCCGCCCAGCACCACCGCGACGGCGGCGATCCACAGGGTGCGCCTCTGATACAGGAAGTGGCTGGCGGCCAGACGCTCCTGCGGGCCTTCGCGCCCGGTCACGGCCACCAGGGCCAGAAGCGCCGAAACCCCCAGGGTCGGCACGGCCAACAGGATCAGCACATAGACGGCGTAAAGGCTCATCGGCGCGGGCGGCTGTTCCTTTCGGCGCCCCAGGCTGTCGCGCAGGGCGTCCACCGGGCCGGGCCGCACGGACCGGTCAAACGGTCCCGGCTGGGCGGGGGCGAGCGCCGCAACGGGGTGGGGCTCGGGCGGATCGAACAGATCGGCTTCGCGCTCAGGGGCCGGCGTCACGGGCTCGGCCCTGGTCGGCGCGGCGACCGGCGCAGCGGGCGTCGCCTCCGGCTCCCGGCGCCGCCCCGCCAGCGAAGCCGCCGAGACGAAGCCGACCAGGGCGTCGTGATCCTGATCATCGGACGCGGCCTGGGGCTGTGCGGACTCTGAGCCTTGCGGATCGCCGGGTTCGGCCATGGACAGGATACGCTTCTCTCGCGCCGCCGAGACGGCTGGACTGTTAAGGACAATGGCCGCCCGCGCGGGCGGACGCAACCTATCGCGCCAGCACGATCTCGCATCCGGGCGCGATCACGGCCGACAGGGCGCCGGGCTTTTCGATCCGCACCCTGGCCCGCATCACCCGCCGGTCGTCCAGACAGGCCCGCGCCAGCCGGTCGGCGAAGGTCTCGACCAGTCCCACATGGCCCTCGGCGGCGATGGCGCGCGCGGCCTCGGCGACGGTCTCATAGTTGATGGTGTCGCCCAGCCGCTCGATCGGCCGGGGCTCCAGCTCCAGGGTCACGTCGATGACCAGGGTCTGAAGCCGCCCCTGTTCGTGGTCATAGACCCCGATCCCCGCCTGAACCTCCAGCCCGCGCACGAAGACGCTCAGCCGCTCGCAGCGCAGCGGTTCGTCCGCCGGAAACGGCGACACCGACGACGACTGAACCACGCGACCTACTCCTGGATGTCCGGGGTGCGCCAGGCCAGATGCTGGCCCCCATCGACGGCGATCATCTGGCCCGTCACCATTCGCGCGTCAATGAGCCACAGCACGGCCTCGGCCACCGCTTCCGGGCTGCCGGGCGTCTGCAACAGGGTGGCGCGCGCCTCGGCGGCGAATTCTTCGGGCGTCTGATGGATCGACGGCAGGGTCGGCCCCGGCCCCACGCCGTTGACGCGGATGCCCGGCGCCAGGGCCTGGGCCAGGGTCTGGGTCGCCCACCACAGCCCATTTCGCGACAGACTGTAGGAGAAGAAGCGCGGATCGGGCTTCAGCACCTTCTGGTCCAGCAGATTGACGATCGCCCCTTCCACCGTCTGGGCGGCGAAGGTCTCGGCCAGCACGATCGGCGCCCGCAGATTGGTCTCCAGATGCTTGTCCCAGCTGTCGCGCGTCAGGCCGCCGATCCGGTCGTCCTCGAACACCGAGGCGTTGTTGACCAGCACCGTCACCGGCCCCAGGGCCTCGGCCGCCGCCGGCACCAGGGCGCGCACCCGCGCCTCGTCCGTCAGATCGGCCTGCAACAGACAGGCGCGCCGCCCCAGGCCGCCGATCGCCTCGGCCAGATCCCGCGCCGCCTCGCCCGAGGCGTGATGATGGATCGCCACATCGAACCCGGCCCTGGCCAGGGTCAGACATATGGCCCGCCCGATCCGCCGCGCCCCGCCCGTGACCAGGGCGACGCCCCGGCCCGAGGTCGCCGATTCAGTCAACCCGACCGAACTCGACGAAGTTCATCAGGGCCATGACGGCGATGAAGCCGAAGATGATGCCGAGCGCCAGCATGGTGATCCTCCTGTTTCCCCAAGGCTTAGAGGCAGGCGGGGCGCGGTTCAAGCGGAGGATGGGGGTGGGGCGGAAGTGACTCTTCTGGGACCTTTGGAAGGTCAGCTATTGAGGCCGCACGAAGCAGCTGACTCCGGCGATCCGGCGATGGCGTGACGTCGACATTCCACCGTCTTTGCTCAATTCAGGTCGTTGATCAGCCTTGGCCGCAGGTCGGGGCTTTCGGATTTGATCCGACAGATGCCGGCGAGGAGCGCACACACACTCGATGGACCGAAGCAAAATAGCCAGGCCGACGCATCCCGCAGCCCGACTACTGGTGTGGTCCAGCGAGCTGGAACTCCGTTTCAGAGTCAATGGCAGCAGCCAAGTCGCCAATAAATTCCAATACGCGCGAAGCGTCGTCGCGGGCGACTGGATTTGGGGATAGTGCGCCAGGTGGGGTGTCGACCGAGTGAGCAATCAAATCGCGACGGTCGCCAATGAACGTCAGTTCTTCCCGGATATCCTGTTCCGTGCGTTGCTCATATCGCCCTGTCGCCTTCATGCGGCCGAAGATGCGAGCCCACTTTTCTTTAGCCTCGCAGATCCAGATAAAGCTGAGCGCTTCCGAGACCTTTTCAGGCTTGTAGAATGAGGTGTAGCGCACCGCCGAATACACATGATCGCGGTATAGCAAGAGCCTTTCGGTAGGCAACGCCTGATCCATCTCAAGCACGCTCCCAAGCGGCACTCGAACTGATCTTAAGTTCGTAGTAAGCATGGGCGGTGAACGGTCGATCCAGCGCAACGCTGACTCGGAGACGAGTTCCGTCATGTAGAGATCGAATGCCGAGACGCTGGAAATCCAGACATGCCTAAGGGCAAATTCGTCCCCACGAGCGTCGAAGTTCTCGATGCACTGAACGCCGACCGCTAGGTGGTCATCGAAGCGCGCTTTAGCCGTTGTCATGGTCGATGATTGTCACGATCTTCGTGCAGACAGCGTCGAAGATCGAGTCAAACGTCTTAATGTTTTCCTGCACGCTGCTTTTTACATTTCCGCGTAGGTCCGCTTCCTTCAAATCTTCGTCGTCTATATTAAAGACAGGCTTTCCGAATTCTGCGGCGATATGGCTGACTTGAGCAAAGTCGGGAATGCGGGCGAGTGCGTACAGTCGATCCTTGTCGGGGTCGCGGGCTGCTTCGGGCAGCTCTATGAGAGCAGCCTGCACATAGGCCTCGAGGCTGAACAGGCATCCACTAGGCTGAAGTTTGGGAACGAACTCGGTCTCGATGCGATCATCGATTTGCGACAGGCGCTCATGATACCGCCCTGCCGCCTTGCTCTTGTGACGATTGAATCGGGAGTGGAGGGCCCCGAGGAATTTTGTCGATCCTGTCGGCAGAGGATAGGTGGCGTCGGAGAACGCGCCTCCAAACGTTTCCTTCCAGTGCACCCATTTCTCGATCTCCAGACCCAAGGTCTTGAGTGACATCAACGAAAACGGATCGGGATTGGTAGGCACGATGAAGGAGTCGCTGATCATGAAGAAGTTCTGATTCAGCGCGCCGAGGCCTGGGTTGATGTCGATGATGCTGTAGTCAATGTCGTGCCGCTCTTCCTCGAGCGAGATAATGCGGTGCAGTGCTCCCGGCAGGTTTTTAGTGACGGAAAGCGTGCCTCGCGTTTCCTGAGCCAGGCTGATTTGACCTTCGAGCGAAGATAGGTCCGGGTGTCCTGGAAGGACGAATAGTCGTTCGCCGTTTTCGGCCAACGGGCAGTCAAACGCTTCGATCGGTGCGGGCCGGCCTTCGAAAATCGGCCTTACCGCATCATAGATGTTGTTGAGGCGCGTATCGGACTGTTCGTCGTAATGCTCTTCAAACCGATCACCGAGGGATCGGGCGGTTAGATTGACCTGCGAGTCTCCATCGACAAGCAATACGCGATACCCTTGCTGCGTCAGCTTCCAGCCAATGTTGTAGGCTGAGGTGGTCTTCCCGACTCCGCCTTTATGATTGAACAACAATATTCTTTTGGCCATCAGTATCCCCGCCTGAGCGTGATAACGCTCGCGCCTCAAAGACAGATCTCAAGGCAACTAGCCAAATGCGACCTCTCCCGAACTTATGAGCAGAGAAGCGACGGTAGCAAGTGGATCGCGTCTCGCTCAAGCTACCAACTGAGGCTTCTTGGCCGCCCGGCTCATGAATGTCGTGTTCCTGGTGGTGCATCAACGTCGGCTGTTGGCGCAATGCGCCCGTTCTCCCTTAGAAAGATCAGCCGATATCGAGCCCCACGCCGACACCCCCATGACCTGGCGCATCCACGTCGAACCCTTCACCCGTCCGCTCTTCTTCGCCTGGTCGCGCCTGACGCGCGGCAAGACCCTGGGCGTGCGGGCCGTGGCGACCGACGCCGGGGGGCGGGTGCTGCTGGTGCGGCACACCTATCTGAAGGGCTGGTGGTTGCCGGGGGGCGGGGTGGATCGGGGCGAGACGACCCATCAGGCCGTGGTGCGCGAACTGCGTGAGGAGGCCGGGCTGATCGCGCGGTCGGCGCCGCGCCTGGCGTCGATCCATTCCAATGAACGGTTCTTTCCCGGCGATCACGTCGCCGTCTTCGTCATCGACGCCTTCGAGCCGGGCGAACCGACCAGTCGCGGCGAGATCGCCGAGGTCGGCTGGTTCCACCCCGCCGCCCTGCCCGCCGACGTCAATCGGGGCTGTCGCGCGCGGCTGGCCGAAATCTTCGACGGCGCCCCGGTTTCCGACCTCTGGTGAGACGGAAATGATCCGCTGATCCGTTTCAGAACGGCCAAGCCTGTTCGGAAAGGATCCTTCTATGCCCGTCTCCCGTCGCCTGGCCCTGATGGGGCTGGCCCTCGGCGCCCTCTTGCCCAATGCTGCTCTGGCCCAATCGCGCGGAGATCGGCGGCGCCGTCGAACGGGGCCGCCCGCGGCGACCCCGGCGCCGTCCCAGACCGTCGCCTTCGGCCCCGATCCGCTTCAGGCCTATGACCTCTATGCCGACCGGGGCGCAGGACCGGTCCTGATGTTCGTCCACGGCGGCGGCTGGTCGCGGGGCGAGCGGACGCGGGTCAATGAGCTGCCGGCCTATGCCCGCCGCCACGGCCTGACCCTGGCCTCGACCGGCTATCGACTGGCGCCCGCCGTCAGCGCCCGCGAGTCGGCAATGGACGTCGCCGCCGCCGTCGCCGACCTGAAACGCCGCCTGCCCGGCCGGCCGCTCTATCTGATGGGCCATTCGGCCGGGGCGCATCTGGCCGCCCTGGTCGGGATCGACCCCGACTATCTGGGCGCCGTCGGGCTGAGGCCGTCGGATCTGGCGGGGGTGATCCTGCTGGACGGCGCCGGCTATGACGCCACGGCGCCGCGCGGGGACGGCCGCATCGACCAGTGGCTGGGCCAGACCTATGACCAGGCTTTCGGCGACCAGGCCGCCGCCCTGTCGCCCACCCTGCGCGTCCGCCCCGGCGTCGCCTATCCGCCCTTCTTGATCTTCCACGTCGCCCGGCGTCAGGATTCGGCCGTCCAGAGCCGGGGCCTGGCCGAGGCCCTGACCCGCGCCGGCGGCCGGGCCGAGGTCGTTCCCGCCCCCGACGACAGCCATATGACCATCAATCGGGGCTTCGGCGCCGCCGGCGATCCGGAGGGCGAACGCGCCGCCCGCTTCATCTCGGGCTAACAAAAGGCCGGCGACGTGCTAGCCAAGGCCCATGAACCCGTCTCTGTTCGCCATCCTCGTCGTCGTTCTGGCCGGGGGCGCCACCGCCCTTCAGGCGCCGACCAACGCCAAGCTGGCGACCGCCGTCGCCTCGCCGGTCAATGCGGCCTTCATCTCCTTCGCCGTGGGCACGACGGTGCTGGGCATCCTCGCCGCCCTGATGCAGACCCGGCCCGACATGGCCGCCGCCCGCGCCCTGCCCTGGTACGCCTGGCTTGGCGGGGTCTACGGCGCCTGTTTCGTGGTGGCCGCCGCCTGGGGCGTGCCGCGCCTGGGGGTGGCCATGACCATCACCCTGATGGTCGGGGGCCAACTGCTGCTCAGTTTGATCCTGGATCATTTCGGCGCCCTGGGGGTGCCGCGCCAGCCGCTGAACCTGGGCCGGATCGCCGGTGTGGGCCTGGTTCTGGCCGGCGTCCTTCTGGTTCGCCGCTCGTAAATCCAGACCCTCTCCCGCTTGCGGGAGAGGCAGCGCGTCGATCGCGCAGCGATCCAGCGACGGAGAGGGAAGTCTTCTTCCCTGAAGTGAAACTCCCCCATCGTCAGCCGTCTCGCTACACTCGACGAGCTGACACTTCCCCCGCAAGCGGGGGAAGGACATGCGCCGCCTCGCGCGAAGCCCTATATCCATCCCGATGACCGAGGAGACGCTCGATTCGACATTGAAGGCCGCCGCCCTGATCGCCGACGAGGCCCGGCGCGCGCCCGACAAGCCGGGCGTTTATCGCATGTATGGCGAGGACGGCTCTTGCCTGTACGTCGGCAAGGCCAAGTCGCTGAAGAAGCGCATCGTCCAGTACGCCCAGGGAAGGTTCCACACCCAGCGGATCGGCCTGATGGTCTCGCTCACCCGGTCGATGGAGCTGGTGGTCACCGCCACCGAGACCGAAGCCCTGCTGCTGGAATCCAACTTCATCAAGAAGCTGAAGCCGCGCTTCAACGTCGTGTTGCGCGACGACAAGTCCTTCGCCGAACTGATGATCCGCAGCGACCACCGCGCCCCCCAGATCCGCAAGCATCGCGGCGCCCACACCACGCCGGGTCAGTATTTCGGGCCCTTCGCCTCGACCTGGGCGGTGAACCGGACCCTGAACACCCTGCAGAAGGCCTTCCTGCTGCGCTCCTGTTCGGACAGCGTCTATGAGACCCGCACCCGGCCCTGCATGCTGCACCAGATCAAGCGCTGTTCGGCGCCCTGCACCGGTCTGATTTCGCTGGAGGACTACGGCGAGCTGGTCGACGAGGCCGAGGCCTTCCTGCGCGGCAAGTCGCGGGCCGTCATCAGCCGCCTGTCGCAGGAGATGCAGGCCGCGTCCGACGCCATGGATTTCGAACAGGCCGCCCGGGTCCGCGACCGCATCCGCGCCCTGTCCGCCATCTCGATGGAGAACTCCGTCAGCGCCGACAGCGTGGCCGAGGGCGACGTCTTCGCCCTGCACACCGACGGCGGCCAGGCCTGCGTCCAGGTCTTCTTCTATCGCGCCGGCCAGAACTGGGGCGGGCGCGCCTATTTCCCGCGCGTCGACAAGACCGACACCGATCCGGAGATCCTCGGCGCCTTCCTGGGCCAGTTCTACGAGGACAAGCCGATCCCGCGCCTGATCCTGTCCAATGTCCGGCCGCACGAGTTGGAACTGCTGGAAGAGGCCTTCTCGATGAAGGCGGACCGCAAGGTGGAGATCGCTCGGCCGATGCGGGGCGAGAAGCTGGCCCTGGTCGACCACGCCCTGACCAATGCGAAAGAGGCCCTGGGCCGTCGCCTCGCCGAAAGCTCCGCCCAGGGCAAGATCCTCGACGAGGTGTGCGAGGCCTTCGGCCTGGAGGCCCGGCCCGAGCGGATCGAAGTCTATGACAACGCCCACATCCAGGGGACCAATGCGGTGGGCGGCATGATCGTGGCCGGCCCGGAAGGCTTCCAGAAGTCCCAGTACCGCAAGTTCAACATCCGGGGCGAGGACCTGACGCCCGGCGACGACTACGGCATGATGCGCGAGGTCATGCGCCGCCGCTTCGCCCGTCTGATCAAGGACGAAGAGGAGGGCGAGGAAGTGGTGCGCCCGGACCTGCTGCTGATCGACGGCGGCGCGGGCCAGCTGGCCGAGGTTCTGGCCGTTCTGGCCGACCTGGGCCTGGACGACATCACCGTGGTGGGGGTCGCCAAGGGACCGGATCGCGACGCGGGGATGGAGAAGTTTTTCATGCCCGGCAAGCCGCCCTTCATGCTGCCGCTGAAGTCCCCGGCCCTCTACTATCTCCAACGGCTGCGCGACGAGGCCCACCGTTTCGCCAACGGCGCCCACGCCAAGCGCCGCTCGATGGACATCCGCAGGAATCCGCTGGACGAGATCGAAGGGGTCGGCCCGGGCCGCAAGAAGGCCCTGCTCCACGCCTTCGGCTCCGCCAAGGGCGTCGGCCGCGCCTCGGTCGCCGACCTGGTCAAAGTGGACGGCGTCAGCCAGGCCCTGGCCGAACGCATCTACGCCTTCTTCCATCCCCAGGCGCGGTGATTCAGGGCTAGGCGCGATCCGGCGCACGCTCCAGGCTTCGAAACACCTCCTGCGCCAGCAGCTTGGCGGGACCGCCCGAGCCGCGCGCCGACACCAGGGCGATCTCGCTGTCGTGCAGGGCGGGCAGGGTCTTCACCACCGCCAGATCGCGCGGCGCCATGGCGGCCGGCAGAACTCCGACGCCCAGCCCCGCCCGCAGCGCCGCCATCTGACCGGCAAGACTGGGCGAGGTGAAGGACGCCCGAAATCCGATTCCCGCCGCCTCCAGCGCCTGTAGCGCGCGCTTGCGATAGATGTCCGGCGCAGGCGCGATAATGAGGGGCAGCGGCGAGGCCTCCGCGACCGAGGCGTCCTGGGCCACCCAGACCAGCGGCTCGCTCCACACCTTCAGCCCCAGGTCGGCGCCCCCGGCCTCGCGCTTGACCAGGGCCAGGTCCAGCAGTCCGCGCGACAGCTGATCCAGCAGATTGGCGGTGTAGTCGCACGTCACCGACAGCCGGATGCGCGGGTGGCTGCGCGCGAAGGCGCCCAATATGCCCGGCAGATGAACCGTGGCGATGTCTTCCGGCGCCCCGAACCGCACCTCGCCCTCGGGCTCGCCGTCGCTCAGGGTGGCGATGATTTCGTCGTTCAGCTTCAACAGCCGCCGCGCCTGGGGCAGCAGGGCCGCCCCCTCGGTGGTCAGTCCCACGCGTGCGCCCCCCCGGTCCAGAAGCGGCGCCCCGAGCTGCTGCTCCAGGCGGCGCATCTGCAAGCTGACGGCCGGCTGGGTCAGGCCGCGTTGCTGGGCCGCCCGGGTGAAGCTGTGGGTTTCGACCACCGTCACGAAGGTCCGCAGCAGGTCGATGTCGAGACTGGTCATGCCATAACTGTTCGTTATGCCGCACATCAAGTCAATAAACTGGCGCGTCTGGCGCGGGGCGGGCAAAGGGCCCGCCACTGAGTTTTGGAGCCCCCATGCCCGATATCGCCGCCAGTCTCGGACTGCTGTCCTCGCCCGCCATCCTGTTCTTCTTCGTGGGCGCGGCGGCGGCCTTTGCTCGATCAGACCTGTCCATACCGGAGCAGGTCGCCAAGGCGATCTCCCTTTATCTGATGCTGTGCATCGGCTTTCGCGGGGGTGTGGAAGCGCGCGAGGCTGGGCTTCAGGGCGACTTTCTGACAGCCGGGGCTCTGGGATTGGCGCTCAGCGCCCTCATGCCGCTCCTGGCCTTCATCCTGCTGCGGTGGACGTCGCGACTGGATCGTCCGACCCTGTGCGCCCTCGCGGCCACCTACGGATCGGTGTCGGTGGTGACCTTCGCCGCCGGTCAGCAGCATCTGACCGCCCTGGGCCTGGCGCCCGGCGGCTATATGGCGGCGGTGCTGGCCCTGATGGAGACGCCGGCGATCCTGACCGCCCTGGTCCTGATGCACGGCGCCGGTCGCGAGCCGTCGACCGGCCGGGGCGTCGTCCTGCGCGAAGTTCTGGTCGGAGCGGCGACGGTGATGCTGCTGGGCAGCTTCCTGGTCGGCCTCATTTCAGGCGAGGCGGGGCTGAAGAAGCTGGACCTGTTCGTCAATCCGCTGTTCCAGGGCGCCCTGTGCTTCTTCCTGCTGGACCTGGGTCTGACCGCCGCGCGCAGCCTGATGACGGATCGGCGCAAGCTGACCTGGCCGGTGATCGGTTTCGCCCTATGCTTCCCCGTCCTGTCGGCAGGCGTCGCCCTGGCCCTGGGAAGACTGGCCGGTCTCGGACTCGGCGACGCAGCCATGCTGGCCGTCCTCGCGGGCTCGGCCTCCTACATCGCCGTGCCCGCCGCCATGCGGGTCGCGGCGCCCAAGGCCGATCCCGGCGTCTTCGTCACCGCCTCCCTGGCCGTGACCTTTCCCTTCAACCTCGTGATCGGCATCGCCCTCTATACGGCGGCCGCAGTCTGGCTGTGGGCCTAGACGCCTGACCGAAGGGGTGCGGAACTGGAGAGGCGACGGCGATTTTCCCGTTTTCACCTCTCCCCCGCCCCGAGATTGGGTCCTATACCCGCCCCATGTCCGATCCGTCCAAAGATCCCCTCTTCTCCGGCTACCGCCGTTTCCGCGCCGAACACTGGCCCGAGGCGCATGCCGAGTACGAAACCCTGGCCGAAAAGGGCCAGAAGCCGCACACCCTGATCGTCGCCTGTTCCGACAGCCGCGCCGACCCGGCCCTGATCTTCGACGCCAAGCCGGGCGAGCTGTTCGTGGTCCGCAACGTCGCCAATCTGGTGCCGCCCTATGAGCCGGACGGCAAGCTGCACGGCGTCTCGGCGGCCCTGGAGTTCGGGGTCAAGGTTCTGGGCGTCAAACGGATCGTCGTCATGGGCCACGCCCACTGCGGCGGGGTCAACGCCATGATCAACGGCGCGCCGGACGTCGTCGCCGACTTCGTGGCCCCCTGGATCGCCCAAGGCACGCCGGTGGTTCAGCACGTCGCCGAAACCGTCGCGCCGAACGAACTGGAGCGCGCCGCCGAAGAGGCCGTGGTGCGTCTGTCGATCCGAAACCTGCGCACCTTTCCCTGGATCGCCGAGCGTGAAGCCAAGGGCGAACTGGAGCTCAGCGGGCTTCATTTCGGAATCGCCGACGGCGTCCTGACCGCCCTGACTGACAAGGCGAGGTTCGAGCCGTTGGGGTGACGACCGCCTTCCCCGGCTCGCCTATTCTTGTTATGTTCACCCCATGGCCACCAACGTCCACCTGACCCCGGAATTGGAGCAGTTCGCTCGAGATCGTGTGAAGACAGGCCGCTATGCCAATATGAGCGAAGTGGTTCGCGACGGTCTGCGCCTTCTGCAGGATCAGGAAGTGGCGCGTCAAAGCGCGGAAGCCGCTCGACGGGAAGAACTGGCCCGGCAGCAGGAAGAAAGCGCGCGCCGTCAGCTGGCGTTCAAGGCCATGTTGGACCGGTGGAGCGCCATGCCCTCGATCGACATAGGCCCCTGGACCCGCGAAGAGCTGTACGATTGAGGATCGCCCTCGATACGAACGTCATCGTCTACGCTGAAGGGCTCAACGGTCCCGCACGACGCGCTGCGGGCAGACGACTGATCGACCGGCTTCATGCGGATCATGAGCTCATTGTCGCCGCCCAATGCCTGGGAGAGTTGCACCGCGTCCTGGCCGGCAAGGCGCGAATGACACCCGCAATGGCGTCGGAGATCGCGGACAGTTGGCGACGCCTCGCAATCGTGCCCGCGACCAGCGAAGCCGTCGTCTTCTCGGCCTTTGAACTAGTCGCCACCCACCCGCACCAGATCTGGGACGCCATCATCCTATGCGCTGCCGCCGAAGCCGGCTGCGGCCTTCTGCTTTCCGAAGACATGCAGGACGGCTTCGTCTATCGAGGCGTCACCGTCGCCAATCCGTTCGCGGAGACGCTTCACCCCCTGCTCGCGTCCCTGCTGGAGATCCCGTCATGACCGCGCCCGCCCTCCGCGCCAATCCGATCCCCAACATCCTGACGGGCATCCGCCTGTTCGCCGGGGTGGTGATGTTCGCCATGCTGGCCGGCGCCGCGCCGGGGGCTCTGGACGCCTGGCTGTCGCCGGCAACCCAGCTGAAGTTCGGCCTGTGGGCCTTCTGGATCTTCGTCATCGCCGCCTCGACCGACTGGGTGGACGGCTTTTTGGCGCGGCGCTGGAACGCCACCACCCGCTGGGGCGCCATTCTGGACCCGATCGCGGACAAGGTTCTGATCACCGGGGCCATTCTGGGCGTCTTGGCGTCCGGCTCCCTGCCGGGCATCGCCCTGCCCTGCGGCCTGATCCTGTTCCGTGAGTTCGCGGTCTCGGCCCTGCGCGAGACCATGGCGGGGCGCATCGAACTGCCCGTCACCCTGGCCGCCAAATGGAAGACCACGGTCCAGATGGTGGCGCTGGCGGCCCTGCAACTGACCCTGCTGTGGGACGCCTTCGGCCTTCAGAACGAGGACGGCTCGCCCCTGTCCTGGCAGCCGGCCTTCGAATCCTTCGCCGTCTTCCTGATCTGGTTCGCCGCCGTCATCACCCTGTGGACCGGCTGGCAGTATTTCCGCGAAGCTCGGCGTCAGATGCAGGATCTTTAGGGTCTCAGCGTCAGACCCGCAGGCGTCGCCTCAAAGGCCGACAGCCGCCCCAGATAGCTCATGCCCAACAGGGAATAGGCAAGCCCCTCTTCGACCACCAGGGCCTGGACCCGCTCGACCCGCGCGCCTGCGACCGAGACCGCCGCCAGTTCGACGGGCGCGGCGCGGGCCAGGCCTGAGGCGGTCTGCACCCGCCCCGTAAAGGCGTCCGGCTCCGGATCGACGCCCAGCCGTCGCGCATCGGCCCGCGTCAGGGCCACCACACTGGCGCCCGTGTCGATCAGAACCCGCACGGCCCGGCCCTCGATCGTCGCCTGGGCCCAGTAGTGACCGTCCGGCCCCTTCACCACCTGGGTCGCGGTCCCAGAAGCCGGCGCGGGCGCGACGACGAGGCGTTCCGGCTGGGCCGCCGCCAGGGCGGGGTCGCCGCCGTCCAGGTGACGGATCGCCAGGGCCGTCGCGAACGAGGCCGCCAGAGAGGCGCCCAGCACGACGACAGACTGAAGATCGATACGGATCATGCCCTTTCAATAACCGTCGCCCGTTGGGATGCGGTGAAGCGACGTGGCTGACGAAGTCTTAAACGCCCATCCCCCCGACCCCGCCCCCTCAGCCCAGTTTGGCGGGGTCGATCCGGCCGCGCCGCGACGGCAGTTCCGCCATGATCCGCGTCCGCTCTTCCTCCCCCAGGGCGCGCCAGCCGGCGATCTCCTTCAGGGTTCGAAAGCAGCCCAGACACAGGCCGCTTTCACCGTCGATGGCGCAGACCATGACGCACGGCGTGGCGATCGCCTTCGGCGGAAGCCGGGGCGGGCTGGGCGCGCTCAACGCGACATCTTCATAAAAATTGCTCCGGTTACTGACTTAAAAATTTGCATTTTGGACGGAGATGGCTATCTTGGTCATCGACGCGAAACGACTGATGGTGAGATCCCTAGGTACGACGCGTCTCTTTTCATCGTTCTGCGAAAGGAGACGCCAAGATGAACGATAAGGAGCGCAACCTCCAACACGCCATGATGTCCTTCGCCCTGTGGGGCGGGATGCTGGTCAACAGTCGGCACATGCCGTCTAACTCGGGACGGGCGGCCAGCCATCCGTCCAACTTCGTACCCTATACGCCCAAGAAACGCTGACGGCTTCGCGAGCCGGACGTGCAGGAGCCCCGGTCCCGACCGGGGCTTTTGCAATTCCGACCTTGCCTGACGCGACGGCGGCGGACGATGAGAGGGGGAACAAGGGAGACGACCCATGGGGCTGATTGCCGAAACCCGCCAGGGCGCGGTGCTGATCTGGACGCTGGACCGTGAGGCGCGGCTGAACGCCCTGCCCGACCTGGGCGACGGCGACGAATTCGCTGAGGCCTGCGCCCGCGCGAATGCGGACATGACGGTCAAATGCGTCGTCCTGACCGGGGCGGGGCGGGCCTTTTCAGCCGGGGGCGATCTGACCGCCATGCGCGACCGACGCGACCTGTTCGAAGGCTCGGGCGCGGAGATTCGCGTCCGCTATCGCCGCGTCGTCCACCGGATCGTCCGCAGCCTCTATGATCTGGAGATTCCGCTGGTCTCGGCGGTCAACGGCCCGGCCATGGGCTTGGGCTGCGGCATCGCCGCCACAGCCGACATCCGCATCGCTTCGGACCGGGCCAGCTTCGGCGTGCCGTTTCTGAAGCTGGGCATCATTCCCGGCGACGGGGGCGCCTGGCGGCTGCCGCGCGACGTCGGCTACGCCCGCGCCGCCGAAATGCTGTTCACCGGCCGCAGCATCGACGCCGAGACGGCCGAGCGCTGGGGCCTGGTCAACCGGGTCGTGGCGCACGACCGGCTGATGGACGAGGCCCTGACCATAGCCGGTGAAATCGCCGCCCAGCCGCCCCAGGCCCTGCGCATGGCCAAGACCCTGATGCGCCAGGGCCGCGACCAGACCTTCGAACAGATCCTGGAGCTGTCGGCGGCCATGCAGGCCCTGGCCCATATGACCGACGACCATCAGGAAGGCGTCAAAGCCGTGCTGGAAAAGCGGCCGGCGGATTTCACCGGCCGCTGATCCGATCCCTTACTTCTGCCCCGCCGGGCGCATGGCCTGGTCGGGGCCGACGCCGGCGGCGACTGGACGGGCGACGCCGGCTTTTTGACCGGGCTTCATGAACTTCACCAGGACGCGCTGGCCGATCAGGAAGGGGGTGTCGTCGGCCGAGACCACGACCTCGACCACCCGTTCGTCGGTGCGGGCCGAAGGGTCTTCGGACTGCAGCTGGCGGGCGCCGAAGACGGCGGCGCGGCGCAGGACGCGGCCCACCGAAATCTTGGTGGGATCGCCTTCGGGGGTCAGTTCGACCTCCTGGCCGACGGTCACGTTGGGCAGGTCGGCCTCGACGATCTCGGCGCGAACGATGCGGTCGGTCTCGGGCTCCAGATCGAACATGGCCGTGACGTTCAGGGTCGAGGCGCCGGCGCCCGGCTGGGCGTAGCGGCGGGCGATGCGGCCGTTCATCGGGGCGCGGATCACCGTCAGCTCCTGATTATAGCGCGCCTCGTCCAGGCGGGACTGGGCGGTCTGGACGGCGGCGTTCTGGGACGCCATACGGGCCTCGGCCTGGGCGATCTGGTCGCGGGCCTGGTCCAGACGCTGGGCGGCGACGAAGTTGGTCGCGGCCAGTTTCGACAGCCGCTCATATTCGCGGCGGGCCGTCGCCAGCTCCACCCGCGTCATGCCCAGCTGGGCGCGCGCCTCGGACACCGCAGCCGCCGCGCTCTGGGCCGCCAGACGGGTCTCGTCGTCTTCCTGGCGGGCCAGGATCTGGCCGGCGACCACCTTGTCGCCCTCATTGACGAAGACTTCGCGGACCACGCCGCCGCGACGGGCGGCGACCTTGATCACCCCGCCCTCGACGTCGGCCTTGCCGTTGGCGATGGCGGCGTAGGGGCTGTCGATCTTCTGGGCGGCGGCCTTTTCGACCTCGGCCTTCTTGGCGGCGCCGGCCTTGCTGAAGGCCATGAAGCCGACGACCAGGACCACGATCAGGATCAGGCCGATCCAGAGCCATTTGTTTTTGAGAAAGGCGGGCATGACGGTTCAGTCCGTTCGAAAAGAGCTTAGTGGGACGCCAGCTGGGCGTCGGGATCAGGGGTGCGGCGTTGATCGTCCAGAATCTTGCCGTCTTCGATGTGGATGACCCGGTCGGCCCAGGCTTCCAGGCGCGGGTCGTGGGTCACGCAGATCACGGCGGCGCCGTGTTCGGTGGCGGCCCGGCGCAGCAGTCGAATGACCACCTGGCCGTTTTCGCCGTCCAGCGCCGAGGTCGGTTCGTCGGCGAACAGGATCTGCGGGTTCTTGGCCAGGGCGCGGGCGATGGCGACGCGCTGCTTCTCGCCGCCCGACAGGGCGCTGGGCCGCTGGTTCAGACGATGGCCCAGGCCGACCTCTTCCAGGGCGGTGGTGGCGCGCTTCTTGGCCTCCGACGGCGACAGGCCCTGATATTTCAGCACCGTCATCACCTGTTGCAGCGCCGTCAGCGACGGAAACAGGTTGAAGCCCTGAAAGATGAAGCCGCAGTGATCCAGCCGGAACTTGTCGATCCGGCCCGAGCCGTATTTCCACAGGTCGTCGACGTCCAGAATATCGACCCGCCCCTCTTCAGGCTTCAGCAGGCCCGACAGATTGGCGATCAGGGTCGACTTGCCCGAGCCGGACGGCCCCATGACCATGGTCAGGTCGCCGTGGCGCGCGTCGAAATCGACGCCCTTCAGCACCTCGACCCAGCTGCGGCCCGTCTTGAACCGCTTGACCAGACCCTTGGCCTCGATGGCGAAATCGCCGTGCTTGCCGTGGACTTTGGTATGAACGCTCATCGCAGCAGGTCCGCAGGCTGGCTCTTCTTCAGGACGCCCAGCGACAGGAAGCCGGACAGGAGGGCGATCACCACCAGCATGGCCGAGACCATCATCACCATGGTGGGCGGGAAGGACATGGTCAGGCCCGAACCCGCGGCCAGCAGGCTGACGGCCCAGGTCAGGGCGAAGGCCGCCAGAACCCCGGCGATACCGACCCAGAAGCTGAGTTCCAGCACGATCCGCCGCAGCGACCCCATGGACACGCCCAGAGCCCGGAGCGAGGCGAACTCCTTGATGTTCGCCATGATGGCGCCGCGCAGCGTCTGCCAGGTGATGGCGACCCCGATCAGAATGCCCAGGAACAGCGAGAAGCCCAGCATGATGGCGATGAAGCTCTCCTTCATCATCGCCCCCTCATTGGCCTTGGCCAGGTCCTGGCGCGTCCAGGCCTTGAACTGGCCGTTGGAGATGGCGTTCAGCTGGGCCACCACGATCGGGGCGCGCGAGGGATCCTTGATCTGGACCATCAGCGGCCCGACCCGTTCGCCGGTATTGGCCTCGCCCAGCATCCGCAGGGTGTCGCGTGACATGACGACCGTGGCCTGCATCATATTGGGATAGCCTTGGGTCACGGCCGCGACCCGCACGGTCTTGCCGTTATAGGTGGCCTGGTCGCCCAGTTTGACGCCCAGCCGTCCCAGGGCGGTCTGGTCCACCGCCACCGCATAGGGCTGGCGCAGGGCCTCGACCAGATCGTCGGAATAGTCGACGGGCACCGTCACCGCGCCGGGCATGGCGTCGATGGTGGTGACGTTGACGAACTCCATCTTCTTGGCGCCGGGGGCGGCGGGCTCGGCGCCCGGCTCCTTGTCCTTGACGATGTTCTGCCAACGCCCGCCGGACCCGTCCAGGTCGGCGACGGCCAGGACTTCGGGGTGCTGATAGACCACCGGCATGATGCGCCGCGGCACGCCCGAGGGGCCGCCGTTGAACAGGGCCGTGGCCCCGGGGCTCAGGATCATGATGTCGGCGCGGGCGCGGTCGATCTGGGCCGTGAAGGCCTTGCCGATCCCCATGAACATGCCGACCTGGGCCAGCACCAGCAGGCCGGAAAAGGCGAGCGCCACAATGGCCGCCATGTAGCGGCGCCACTCGTAGAGCAAGGTTGATAATGCAAGCGACATGGTCGTCGATAAACCCCCGGTATGGGGTCTATCTGACCGGCGCGTGCCTCAGCGCCAAGTTAAATCGGGGTAAGGCTTCGCATCGGCGCGATTGCGAGGGACCGATCGCCGGGCTATCGGCGTCTGGCTCTTGGCGGCGTCGATGAAACGGCGCTAGTTACAAGATAACAGCGGATCAGCCCGGTCCCGCGCTCTGGAGGAAGTTTCCAAATGTCCCTGCCGTCCCTTCGTCTCACCGCCTCGCTGGCCGCCCTCGGCGCCGCGACCGTCGTCCTGTCCGCGCCTGCGACCCCCGCCAAGGCCGATGAGGGCATGTGGACCTTCGACAACTTCCCCATCGCCACGGTGAATGAGAAATACGGCACGAACCTCGACCAGGCCTGGCTGGATCGGGTGCGCAACGCCGCCGTGCGTCTGCAGGGCTGTTCGGCTTCGCTGGTTTCGGGCGAAGGCCTGATCCTGACCAACCACCACTGCGTCGTCAGCTGCGTTCAGGACCTGTCGGACGCCCAGAACGACTACGTCAAGAACGGCTGGATGCCCGCGACCCGCGAGGAAGAGAAGAAATGCCCCGGCCAGACGGCCGAGATCCTGACCGACATCACCGACGTCACCGACCGCGTCACCGCCGCCGGCGCCGGGCTTGAGGGCGCCGCCTTCGTGCGCGCCCGCGCGGCCGAGATCGACAAGATTCAAAAAGAAGTCTGCGGCGACGATCAGAAGCTGACCTGCCAGGTGATCAGCCTCTATCGCGGGGGTCAGTACAAGCTCTACAAGTTCCGCAAGTACGAGGATGTGCGTCTGGTCTTCGCGCCCGAGTTCCAGGCGGCCTTCTTCGGCGGCGATCCGGACAATTTCAACTTCCCGCGCTACGCCCTGGATGCGGCCTTCCTGCGCGCCTACGAGGACGGCAAGCCGGTCTCCACGCCGAACCACCTGACGTGGAACCCCAATGCGCCCAAGGAAGGCGACGTAACCTTCGTCGCCGGCAACCCCGGCTCGACCTCGCGCCTGTTGACCATGGCCCAGCTGGAGGTCCTGCGCGATCAGCAGCTGCCGATCACCCTGATCCAGACCTCGGAACTGCGCGGTCGCCTGCTGGAATATGCGACCACCAGCGAAGAGGCCAAGCGGGTCTCGGTCGATCCGATCTTCGGCCTGGAGAACAGCTTCAAGGTCTATTACGGCCAGCAGGGCGCCCTGACCGACCCCGCCTTCATGGCCAAGAAGCGCGCTGAGGAGCAGGAGCTGCGCCAGCGCGTCGCGGCCGACCCCGCCCTGGCCCAACGGATCGGCGACCCCTGGGCCGAGCTGGAGCGCGCCGCCGCCGCCCAGCGCGACCTTTACCTGCCTTATCGCCAGCTGGAATCGGGTCCGCGCTCGCAGCTGTACAGCTACGCCAAGGCCATCGTCCGCGCAGCCAAGGAGCGGGCCAAGCCGGCGGCCGAACGCCGCGCCGGCTATTCCGAGGCGGACATCGCCGCCCTGGGCCGCCGCCTGGCGCAGGACGCCCCGATCTCCGACGACATCGAGAAGATTCAGATGTCGTTCTGGCTGTCCAAGACCCGCGAATATCTGACGGTGGACAATCCCAGCGTTAAAGCCCTGCTGGGCAAGGAAAGTCCCGAGCAGATCGCTGAGCGCACCGTCGAGGGCACCCGCCTGGCCGATCCGGCCTTCCGCGCCGAAGCCTTGGCCATGACGCCGGAACAGCTGGCCGCCTCGGGCGATCCGATGATCCAGTTCGTTCTGGCCAATGACGACGCCGCCCAAGCCGTCCGCACCCAGTGGGAAGCGGCCGTGTCCGGCCCGACCAGCCGCGCCGCCGAAAAGATCGCCCAGGCCCGGTTCGCGGTCTACGGAACCAACCTCTATCCCGACGCCACCTTCTCCCTGCGCCTCTCCTACGGCCAGGTTAAGGGCTGGACCTATCGCGGCGTGACGGTGGAGCCCTTCACCTATATCGGCGGTCTGTACGAGCGGAATACGGGCGCCGAGCCCTTCAACGCGGCCGAGGACTGGCTGGCGGCCGAGGGCAAGGTGAACAAGTCGACCGTCTATGACTTCGTCTCGACCAACGACATCATCGGCGGCAACTCCGGCTCGCCCGTCATCAACGCCAAGGGTGAAGTCATCGGCGCCGCCTTCGACGGCAACATCCACTCGCTGGGCGGCAGCTTCGGCTATGACGGCGAGCTGAACCGCACCGTCACCGTCTCGACCGCCGCCATCACCGAGGCGCTGCGCACCGTCTACAACCAGCCGCGCCTGCTGCGCGAACTGGGCGTGCGGCGGTAAGGCCGGGTCATAAAGTCTCCTCCCGCTTTGCGGAGAGGGGTACCGCGTAGCGGTGGAGGGGCTCTTCACCACCGCACCGGCGCCTGTCATGTATCTCAGAGCCCCTCCGTCACGGCGCGAAGTCGCGCCGCGCCGCCTCCCCATCGCGGAGCGATGGGGAGGAGACTTCAAGGACCATCCCATGCGCCTCGCCCTTCTCGCCTCCGCCGCCGTCGTCGCAGTCGCCTTCGCCACTTCGGCCGGCGCCGAAGAAGGCATGTGGACCTACGACAACTTCCCCATCGCCCGCGCCAATCAGACGCTGGGGACCAATATCGACCAAGCCTTCCTGGACCGCGTCCGCCTGTCCTCGGTCAAGTTCGGCGGTTGTTCGGCGGGCGTAGTCTCGGGCCAGGGCCTGGTGATGACCAACAATCACTGCGTCGCCACCTGCGTCGCCAACCTGTCCACGCCCCAGGTCAACTACGCCGAGACCGGCTTCCTGCCGAAATCGCGCGAGGAAGAGCTGAAATGCCCCGGCGCCACCGCCGAGATCCTGACCGATATCTCGGACGTGACCGAGCGGATGCACAAGGCGGGCGAAGGGCTTGAAGGCCAGGCCTTCACCCAGGCCCGCGACGCCGAGGCCGGTCGGATCGAAAGCGAAGCCTGCGGAAACGACCCCAAGATCCGCTGCCAGGTCGTCAGCCTGTACCGGGGCGGCCAGTTCAAACTCTACAAGTACCGCAAATATTCCGACGTCCGCCTGGCCTGGGCGCCTGAGGATCGGGCCGCCACCTTCGGCGGCGATCTGGACAACTTCTCCTTCCCCCGCTTCGCCGTCGATGCGGCCTTCATCCGCCTGTACGAAGACGGAAAGCCGGTCGAGACCCCGACCCATTTCGCCTGGAACCCAAACAAGCCGACCGAGGGCGAGGCCGTCTTCATCTCCGGCAACCCCGGCGCCACCCAGCGTCTTCTGACGATGGACCAGCTGACCACCATCCGCGACGTGGTGCTGCCGCTGGACCAGTTGATCGCGTCCGAGCTGCGCGGCCGGCTGATCCGCTATTCCGAAGAGGGCGAGGAGCAGGCCTTCATCGCCATGGACCCGATCGTCGGTCTGGAAAACACCTATAAGCGCGGGCGCGGTCGCATGGCCGCCCTGATCGACCCGGCCTTCATGGCCAGAAAGGCCGAACAGGAGGCCGACTTCCGCGCCCGCGCCGCCGCGTCCGGCGTCGATCCCTGGTCGGCGCTCAGCGCGGTCCAGCCGGTCGCCCGCGAACTCTATCCCTCCATGGCCCTGCTGGAGGGCGGCACAGGCCTGGGCACGACCTCGGTCGCCGGGGGATCGCAACTGTTCAGCTATGCCCGCACCTTGGTGCGCAGCGCCCAGGAGCGGGCCAAGCCGTCCGACCAGCGTCTGCCCGAGTTCGCCGACAGCCGCCTGTCCGGCGTCGAATCCCGCCTGTTCGCCGAACGCCCCACCTATCCGGAACTTGAGCAGATCCGACTGGAGTGGTGGCTGTCCAAGACCCGCGAATGGCTGACGGTCGACAACCCCTCGGTCCGCACCCTGCTGGGCAAGGAAAGCCCCGAGGGCCTGTCGGCGCGTCTGGTCGCCGGCACGACCCTGGCCGACCCGGCCGTGCGCCGCGCCCTGTGGACCGGCGGTCTGGCCGCGATCCAGGCCTCGACCGATCCGATGATCCAGTACGCCCTGGCCATCGACGCCGACGCCCGCGCCGTTCGCGACGCCTGGGAGACCCGCGTCCAGGCCCCGACCGACCGCGCCTCGGAACAGCTGGCCGCCGCCCGTTTCGCCGCCTATGGCGACGCCGTCTATCCCGACGCCACCGGCACCCTGCGCCTGACCTACGGCCAGGTCGAAGGCTCCGACGTTCCGGGCCAGAGGTTCGCCGCCTTCACCACCTTCGCCGGCCTGTGGGACCGCGCCACGGGGGCCGAGCCCTTCGCCGTCGCGCCCAAACTGCTGGCGGCCAAGGACCGGATCGACCCGAACGCGGTGATGGACATGGCCGTCTCGACCGACACCATCGGCGGCTCTTCCGGCTCGCCCGCCATCAATGCGAAGGGCGAGATCATCGGCGCCAACTTCGATTCCACCGTCCTGACCCAGCGCAACGCCTATGGCTATGACCGCGCCGTCAACCGCAGCGTCATCGTCACCACCCAGGCCGTCACCGTAGCCCTGCGCGACGTCTATGGCATGGATCATCTGGTGCGGGAGCTGGGCGTTTCCCAAGACCGGGAGCGGTGAGCGAGATCGCCTTCCGCGCGGCGACACTCGACGACGTCGCCGCGCTTCATCCCCTGATCGAGCGGGCCTATCGGGGCGAGACGGCCAAGGCCGGCTGGACCCACGAGGCGGACCTGCTGTTCGACACCCGCACCAGCGCCGAGGAACTGTCGGCCCTGATCGCCGATCCCGACCGGGTCATTCTGCTGGCCCACCGCAACGGCGCCCCGATCGGCTGCGTCCAGGTGGCCCGCGTCGGCGACGGCCGGACCTACCTCGGCATGCTGACGGTCGAGCCCATCCTGCAAGCCTCCGGCCTGGGCCGCCGTCTCCTCGCCGCCGCCGAAGCAGAGGCCGTCGCCCGCTTCGCCGCCCGCCGCATGGAGATGACCGTCATCCATCGCCGCGTCGAACTGATCGCCTGGTACGAACGGCGCGGCTACCATCCCACCGGCGAAACGCGCCCCTTTCCCATCGACCCGCCCCGGCCGGATCTGGACTTCGTGGTGCTGGAGAAGGGGCTCTAATTCCTTCCTTCTCCCATGGGGAGAAGGTGGCCCGAAGGGCCGGATGAGGGCCCGCCGGCGGGCCGGTTCGCACCACCGCGCCCTCACCCTTTGGCTGCTTCGCGGCGCCCTTCGGGTGGCGCAAGACTGATCGCTACGCTCTCAGGCGCTCAAGCCCTCTCCCGCTGGGAGAGGAATCTTCGAAGACCTCCCCTTGCAAAACGGACACTCGTGTCCATTTAAGCGCGCCACCATGTCGCGCCCCGCCCCCAAACCTCTCCGCAAGGACGTCATCCACAACCGCGCCGCCCTGCTGGACGCCGCGCGCGCGGTCTTCGCCGACCAGGGTCTGGACGCGCCGCTGGACCTGATCGCGGAAAAGGCCGGCGTCGGACGCGGCACCCTGTATCGCCATTTCGCCGACCGCACCGAACTGGCCCTGGCCGTGCTCGAAGCCGACGTCGCCGACCTGGACCGCCGCACCGCCGAACAGGGCGAGGTGCCGGAGACCTTCTTCTGGTTCCTGGACCGGTTGGCCGAGGACATGATCCGCAACGCCGGCCTGGCGGGCCTGGTGCGGAACGTTCGGTCGCCCGACGCGCTTACGCCCCTGCGGCAAAGCTTGATGGAGGCGGGCGCCGCGCCCCTGGCGCGGGCCCAGGCGGCCGGTCTGGTGCGAAAGGATCTGCGACCGATGGACATCCGCCTGATCGCCACCCTGCTCGGCGCCGGCTTCCAGGGCGCGGACGAAGCCGAGCGCCAGGCGGTCTCCCAACGCACCCGCGTCCTCATCCTCGACGGCCTGCGGCCCCGGCCCGAGGCGTCCTGATGCCCCGCCGCGCCGATCACAACTGGCATCTGCCGTGGGACCAGTATCTGGCCACGCTGAAACCCCACGAGCGCCCCACCCTGCCCGGCTCGCCCGCCACGCCCGACCACACGGCCTGGCTGAGGTTTCAGTACGCCCTGACCGGCGTCTTGGTGGCCCTGGTCGGCAGTCTGGGCAATGCGGCTGTGACCGCCAATCTGACGAGTCTTCAGGGCTCTCTGGGAATCACCCCCAGTGAAGCCGCCTGGCTGCCGGTCGTCTTCGTCATGACCAACGCCTGCATGAACCTGATCCTGTTCAAGTTCAGACAGCAGTACGGCCTGCGCCTGTTCACCCAAATCTGCCTGACCGCCTTCGTCGTCACCTGCGCCGCCCACCTGGCGGTCGACAACTATGAGTCCACCCTGTTCGTCCGGGCCGTGGCCGGCATGGCGGCGGCGGGGCTCAGCAGCCTGGGCTTCCTCTATATGATCCAGGCCTTTCCGGCCCAGCACCGGTTGAAGGGCCTGGTGATCGGCATCGGCCTGTCCAGCTTCGCCGTACCCATCGCCCGCCTGATCATGCCCAGCCTGCTGGAGCTGAACGACTGGCGCGCCTTCTACACCTTCGAACTGGGCATGGCGCTTCTGGCCTGGGCGGCGGTGCAGGTGCTGCGCCTTCCACCGTCAGAACGACTGAAACTGTTCGAGCCGCTGGACTTCGTCACCTTCGCCCTGTTCGCCCCCGGCGTGGCCCTGCTGGCCGCCGTTCTGGGCCTGGGCCGGATCGTCTGGTGGACCGAGGCCGCCTGGATCGGCTGGGCTTTGGCGGGGGCGATCCTGCTGCTGACCGCCGCCCTGATGATCGAATACAACCGCAGAAATCCGCTGATCAATGTGCGCTGGCTGACCGGCCCCGACATCCTGCGCCTGTTCGGCGCCATCCTCTTGATCCGCATCACCCTGTCGGAACAGACCTCGGGCGCCGTGGGCTTTCTGACCGTTGTGGGCCTGGGGCCGGATCAGCTGCACGGCCTGTTCCTGGTGATCCTGTTGGCCATGATCGCCGGCACGGCGGTCGCCGCCCTGACCCTGGACATGACGCGGCTGAACCTGCCCATCGCCATCGCGCTCGGTCTGATCGCCGTCGGCGCCTTCATCGACAGCCACGCCACCGTCCTGACCCGCCCGGCCCAACTCTATCTCAGCCAGGCCCTGATCGCCTTCGCCTCGGCCCTGTTCGTCGGCCCGGCCCTGCTGATCGGGGTCGGCAAGGTGCTGCAACAGGGGGCGCGCAACATCATCAGCTTCATCGTCATGTTCAGCGTGCTCCAGAACCTGGGCGGCCTGGCCGGCTCGGCCCTGATCGGCACGATCCAGGTGGTGCGCGAGAAATTCCATTCGAACCAGCTGGCCGCCGACATCACCAGCCTGGACCCCCAGGTGGTTCTGCGCCTGCGCCAGCTGTCCGGCGCCTACGCCTCGACCGTCACCGATCCCGCCCAGCTGAACGCCGAAGGCGCAGCCCTGCTGACCCGCCAGGTGACGCAACAGGCCAATGTCCTCGCCTATAACGACGTCTTCCTGATCATCGCCGGGGTCGCCGGCCTGGGCTGCGCCTGGGTGACGGCGGTCCATCTGCGCCCCCGCCTCAAGGCGCGCCGTCAGGCCAGACGTGACGCCCGAACCCCCGCGCCCGAGGCCGCAACCGCCGCCGCCGCCGACTGATCCCTGAGAGCCCCCGATGACCGACACCGCCC
>NZ_JBWKZJ010000013.1:0-75641 GCF_059424365.1 Brevundimonas sp. GW456-12-10-14-LB3 | reverse complement strand
GCCGTCCGCCATGGGGGTCCGGGGGGGCCGGCCCTTCACCTGTCCCAGCATCAGGATCAGGGCGATTTCGGCGGCGGCGACCCCGCCGAAGACGGCGAAGGCGCGCCAGCGTCTGCGGGCGCGCCTTCTGTCAGACTGGATCTCGGTTTCAGGCATCCGTTCCCAAACGCCCGAAAACGACTTGGGTCACGCCAGGGCTTCGTCGATCGCCTTGGCGACGGACTCGATCGAGCCCATGCCGTCCGCCTCGGTCAACTTGCCCTGGGCTTCATAATAGGGAAGCAGCGGGGCGGTGTTGCGGTTGTAGGCGTCCAGACGGACCGCGAAGGTCTCCGGATTGTCATCCGGGCGGCCCTGTTCGGCGTAGCGTTTGGCGATCCGCTCCAGCAGGGCGGCGTCGTCGACCTTCAGCCGGACCACGGCGTCGATCTGGGCGCCGCGCTTGGCCAGCATGGCGTCCAGGGCTTCGGCCTGGGCTACGGTGCGGGGGAAGCCGTCGAAGATGGCGCCCCCGGCGGCCTCGGCCTCCGGCAGACGATCCTCGATCAGGGCGATGACGATTTCGTCCGTCACCAGATCGCCGCGCGCCAGCACGTCCTTGACCTTGAGGCCCAGCTCCGAGCCCGAGGCGATGGCGGCCCGAAGCATGTCGCCGGTGGAGAGCTGGATCATGCCCTTCTCTTCCACCAGCCGCTTGGCCTGGGTCCCCTTGCCCGCCGCCGGCGGTCCAAACAGGATCAAGTTCACGCGCAAGTCCTCCCCAGGCGTCTTCTAGTCAACTCAGCGACGGACGGGCGTGGGCGCGCCACGACCGCCGCGACCGCGCAGCTTGGCCTTCTTGATCAGCCCCTCGTACTGGTGCGCCAGCAGTTGGGACTGGATCTGGGCCACAGTGTCCATCGTCACCGACACCACGATCAAGATAGACGTTCCGCCGAAGTAGAGGCTGTTGCCCATCTGGGCGACCATGAACTCCGGCAGCAGGCAGACGGCGGTGATATAGGCCGCGCCGATCACCGTCAGGCGGGTCAGGACATAGTCCAGATATTCGGCCGTGCGCTTGCCCGGACGGATCCCCGGCAGGAAGCCGCCGTATTTCCGCAGGTTCTCGGCCGTGTCCTCCGGGTTGAAGGTGATCGAGGTGTAGAAGAAGCAGAAGAAGATGATCAGGGCGGCGTACAGGGCCATGAACAGAGGCTGGCCGTGGGTCAGTTGCGAGGTGACCAGCGGCAGCCAGCCCAGATAGGACGGCAGGTCCGCATTGGCGGTCAGGCTGGCCACTGTGGTCGGCAGCATCAGCAGGGACGAGGCGAAGATCGGCGGGATGACGCCGGCGGTGTTGACCTTCAGCGGCAGGAACGAGCGCTCGCCTCCCGCCATCCGGTTGCCTTCCTGGCGCTTCGGATACTGGATCAGCAGACGGCGCTGAGCCCGTTCCATGAAGACGATGAAGACCACGGTCGCCACGGCCAGAACGGCGATGAAGAACAGGGCGAAGGCCGACATCTGACCCTGCTGGGCCAGGCCCAGCATCCGGGCGATGGTCGAGGGCAGAACCGCCACGATGCCCGCGAAGATGATCAACGAAATGCCGTTGCCGACGCCGCGCGCCGTCACCTGCTCGCCCAGCCACATCAGGAACATGGTGCCGCCCGTCAGGGTCACGACGGTCGAGACCAGGAAGAAGATCCCCGGATTGTCGACCAGACCCGGCTGGGCGTTCAGACCCGCCGCGATGCCCAGCGACTGGGCCAGGGCCAGGAAGACCGTCAGATAGCGGGTGTACTGGTTCAGCTGCTTGCGGCCGCTCTCCCCGCCTTCCTTCTTCAGCTTCTCCCAGGGCGGATACACCGTGCCCATCAGCTGCACGATGATCGACGCCGAGATATAGGGCGCGACGTTCAGCGCGAAGATGGCCATCCGCTCGACCGCGCCGCCCGAGAACATGTTGAACATGTCCAGGATGCCGCGCTGACCCGAGGGGTCCTGGAAGAACTGCAGGAAGGCCTGCGAGTTGATGCCCGGGATCGGCACATAGGTGCCGATGCGATAAACCAGCAAGGCGCCCAGCGTGAACAGCAGGCGCTTGTGCAGCTCGGTCGCTTTGGCGAACGAGCCCATGTTCATATTGGCGGCGAGTTGTTCTGCGGCCGAAGCCATTATGCGTCCCCACGACTGACTGAGTCGTCAGATAGGCGGAAAGCGGCCCTCATGCGAGGGCCGCTTCCGTTGTTTCGTCGTCGCAGGTGTATTCAGGCCACGGCCTATACGCGCCGCGACGACGCGTTGTTCAGGCCTTGGAAGCGGCGCGCTTGGCGCGGGCCGAGACCTTGTTGGCGTCGCCCTTGGGCGCCTTGGGGGCCGGAGCCTTGCCCTTGGCGGCGTTGCGCTTCTCGACGCGGGCCGCAGCCTTGGCTTCGGCTTCGATACGCTGTTCGACGACCGACCCGCCCGCGGCTTCGATGGCCTTCTTGGCGCCGGCCGTGGCCGACCAGACGACCAGGTTCAGCTTGGCCTTGATTTCGCCGGTGCCCAGCAGACGGACGCCGTCCTTGACGCGGCGGATCACGCCGGCGGCGACCAGGGCTTCACCCTTGATCTCGGCCGAGGCGTCCAGCTTGCCGGCGTCGATGGCGTCTTGCAGACGCCACAGGTTCACTTCGGCCAGCTTCAGGGCGTTCGGGTTGTTGAAGCCGCGCTTGGGCATGCGCATGTACAGCGGCATCTGGCCGCCTTCGAAGCCCAGCAGGCTGACGCCGGTCCGCGACTTCTGCCCCTTGACGCCGCGGCCCGAGGTCTTGCCCTTGCCGGAGCCGGGGCCGCGGCCCACGCGCATGCGCTTCTTGTGCGCGCCTTCGTTATCGCGGATTTCGTTCAGTTTCATGTGCCTGATCCTTTCGGGTGCTAGCGCCCGGACATTCGTCCGGACTCGGCTTGGAAAAAGAAAGTGGCGAGTGGCGAGTGATGAGTGGCGAGTCAAGAGAAATCGGTTGAACCGACACCCGGACTACTCGTCACTCGCCACTCATCACTCGCCACTTAGCGTAGCGAACAGTCTTACTTCTCGACCACTTCCACCAGGTGGTGGACCTTGGCGATCATGCCGCGAACCGAAGGGGTGTCCTCCAGGGTCGCTTCACGACCCATGCGGTTCAGGCCCAGGCCCACCAGGGTGGCGCGCTGGTCGTTCTTGCGGCGGATCGGCGAGCCGATCTGCTTGATGGTGACGGTCTTCTTCTCGGCCATGACTTAGGACTCCACGGCTTCGGGCGCCGAGGCGCCGTCGTTGCGACGACCCATCAGATCCGCGACCTTCTTGCCGCGCTTGGACGCGACCTGACGGGGCGACGACTGAACCTTCAGGGCTTCGAACGTCGCACGGATCATGTTGTAGGGGTTCGACGAACCGGTCGACTTGCCCACGACGTCCTGGACGCCGAGGGTTTCGAGGACCGCACGCATCGGACCGCCCGCGATGACGCCGGTGCCGGGAGGGGCCGCGCGCATCATGATCTTGCCGGCGCCCCAACGGCCGTTGCCGTCGTGGTGCAGGGTGCGGTTCTCGCGCAGAGGCACGCGGATCATCGTCTTCTTGGCTTCTTCGGTCGCCTTGCGGATGGCTTCCGGCACTTCGCGCGCCTTGCCGTGACCGAAGCCGACGCGACCCTTGCCGTCGCCGACGACCATCAGGGCGGCGAAGCTGAAACGACGGCCGCCCTTAACGGTGGCGGCGACGCGGTTGATGTGCACCAGCTTCTCGATGATGTCCGATTCCGGACCCTCGGCGGCGGGAGCGTTGCGGTTGTCACGACGGTTGCGATCGTTGCCGCCGCCGCCGCGTTGGGGTTGTTGCGCCATCTGTCGCGTCCCTTAGAAGTTCAGGCCGGCTTCACGCGCGGCTTCCGCCAGCGCCTTCACCCGTCCGTGATAGATGTACTCGCCCCGGTCGAAGACGACGTCCTTGACGCCCTTCTCGATGGCGCGCTCGGCGATCAGCTTGCCGATGGCGGTGGCCGCGGCGATGTCCGAACCCTTGGAGCCCTTGCCGCCTTCCAGCGACGAAGCCGCGGCGATCGTCACGCCCTGGGCGTCGTCGATGATCTGGGCCGAGATGTTCTTGTCCGAACGATAGACCGACAGACGCAGGCGACCGTTGGCGACAGCCTTCAGGCGACGGCGCGTGCGCTCGGCGCGGCGCTTGGCTTGTTGTCGAAGAGAAAGAGCCATGACTTACTTCTTCTTGCCTTCCTTGCGACGCACGGTCTCGCCGGCGTAACGGACGCCCTTGCCCTTGTAGGGCTCCGGCGGACGCAGCTTGCGGATGACCGCGGCGATCTGACCGACGGCCTGCTTGTCCGCGCCCAGGATCTTGATCTCGGTCTGCTTCGGAACAGCAAAGCTGACGCCGGCCGGCGGGTCGATGTCGACTTCATGCGAGAAGCCGAGCTGCAGCGACAGGGCGTTGCCCTTCATCGCGGCGCGGTAACCCACGCCGACCAGTTCCAGCGACTTCTCGAAGCCGGTGGTGACGCCGGTGACCATGTTGTCGACCAGGGTGCGCGACAGACCCCACATGGCGCGACCGCGCTGGGTGTCGGTCCGCAGGCCCAGCGACAGCTCGTCGCCTTCGTGCTTGACTTCGATTTCTTCGGCGACGGTCCAGGAGCGTTCGCCCTTCGGACCCTTCACCGAGACGGTTTGGCCGTCGAGCGTGACCGTCACGCCCTTCGGCACTGCGATGGTTTTCTTGCCAATACGGGACATATCAGTAGACCCTGCAGAGGACTTCGCCGCCGACATTGGCGTCGCGAGCGGCGGCGTCGGACATGACGCCCTTCGAAGTCGAGAGGATCGAGATGCCGAGGCCGTTCTTGACGGGCTTCAGATCGCCGATCGCGGAGTAGACGCGGCGGCCCGGCTTGGACACGCGCGCGATCTCGGCGATGACGGGCTGACCGTCGAAATACTTCAGCTCGATCTCGAACTGCGGAAACTCACCCGGGTTCTGAACCAGGTTGTAGCCGCGGATGTAGCCCTCGTCCTGCAGCACGTCGAGGACGCGCTGGCGCAGACGGGAAGCGGGGGTCAGCACCTTGGAACGCTTGCGGGTCGCCGCGTTCTTGATGCGAGCGATCATGTCGCTCAGGGGATCGTTGATCATCATGTCTCTTCGCTCCCCTTACCAGCTGGACTTGGTCAGGCCCGGGATCTGACCCAGGTTGCCAAGCTCACGCAGCGCGATCCGGCTCATCTTGAGCTTGCGATAGAACGCACGCGGACGACCGGTCACTTCGCAACGGTTGCGAATGCGGCTCGGCGCGGAGTTGCGCGGCAGTTCAGCCAACTTCAGGCGCGCGGCGAAGCGCTCCTCAAGCGGCAGGTTTTCGTCGTTGGCGGTCGCCTTCAGGGCGGCCCGCTTCGCGGCATACTTCGCAACCAGGGCCTTGACGGCTTCGTTGCGGTTTACGGCGCTCTTTTTAGCCATTGTGCTCTTCCCTTCCCGCTCAGTTCTTCAAGAACGGGAACTTGAACTCGGTGAGGAGAGCCTTGGCTTCCTCATCGGTCTTGGCCGTGGTGCAGACGACAATGTCCATGCCCCACATCTGGTCGATCTGGTCGTAATTGATTTCCGGGAACACGATGTGCTCCTTCAGACCGGTGGCGTAGTTGCCGCGACCGTCGAAGGACGTGCCCTTCAGACCGCGGAAGTCCTTCACGCGCGGCAGCGCGATCGTGATGAACCGGTCCAGGAACTCGTACATCTGGTCGCCGCGCAGGGTGACCTTGCCGCCGATGACCATGCCTTCGCGCAGCTTGAAGCCGGCGATGGAGTTACGGGCCTTGGTGGCGACGGCCTTCTGACCGGCGATGGCCGTCAGATCCTTGAGGGCCGCATTGGCCTTCTTGGAGTCGGCGACGGCTTCGCCGATGCCCATGTTCAGGACGATCTTGTCCAGCTTGGGCACCTGCATTTCGTTCGTATAGCCGAACTTGGCCTTCATCTCCGCACGGATGCGGTTCTGATACTCGGCCTTCAGCCGGGGGGTGTATTTCTCGGTAGCCATCAGATGACGTCTCCCGTCGTCTTGGCGAAGCGGACCTTCTTGTCCCCTTCGATCCGGAAGCCGACGCGGGTCGCCTTGCCGTTGGCGTCGGCGATCGCGACGTTCGACAGGTGAAGCGAGGCTTCCTTGTTCTTGATGCCGCCCTGCGGGTCAGCCTGGCTCGGACGCGTGTGGCGCTGAACCATGTTGACGCCTTCCACGACGACGCGGTTTTCGGAGGGCAGGACCTTCAGCACATTGCCCGTGCGGCCCTTGTCCTTGCCGGTGAGGACGACGACGCGGTCGCCCTTCTTGATCTTGGCGGCCATGGTTACAGGACCTCCGGAGCCAGCGAGATGATCTTCATGTGGTTCTTGGCGCGCAGTTCGCGGGGAACCGGGCCGAAGATCCGCGTGCCGACGGGCTCGTTCTGCTTGTTGACGATGACGGCGGCCGACTTGTCAAAACGAATGACCGAGCCGTCCTTGCGTTGGATGTCCTTGGCGGTGCGCACGACGATGGCGCGCACGACGTCGCCCTTCTTCACGCGGCCGCGCGGAATGGCTTCCTTCACGGAGGCGACGATAGTGTCGCCGATCGAGGCGTAGCGGCGCTTGGAGCCGCCCAACACCTTGATGCACATGACCCGGCGGGCGCCCGAATTATCGGCCACTTCCAGGTTAGTTTGCATCTGGATCATAAGATCAGATCCTTCTGATTACGAGGCGGAGGCGTTGGAAAGGACTTCCCAGCGCTTCAACTTGGACTTGGGGGCGCACTCGACGATGCGAGCGACGTCGCCGACTTTGAGCGCGTTGGCTTCGTCGTGGGCGTGGTACTTCTTGGACGACCGGACGGTCTTCTTCAGAAGCGGGTGCAGCAGGGTGCGCTCCACCTTCACGACGACGGTCTTGTCGCCCTTGTCGGACACGACGACGCCTTCAAGAATTCGCTTGGGCATATTCGTTTCCTTACGAGGCCGCACGCTTCTCGCGCAGGAGCGTCGAGATGCGGGCGATGTCTTTGCGCACTTCACCCACGCGGTGGGTTTTCTCCATCTGGCCGGTGGCCGCCTGGAAACGCAGGTTGAACTGTTCCTTCTTGAGCTTCAGCAGCTCGTCGGCCAGCTGGTCGGTCGTTTGCGACCGCAGATCGGCGATCTTGGTCATTAGGCGGCTTCCTCAACTTGGGCGATGCCGGCGTCGATGCGGGTCACCACCTTGGTGCGGACCGGCAGCTTGGCGGCGCCGAGACGGAGCGCCTCGCGGGCGACCTCGTCCGACACGCCGTCGATTTCGAACAGGATGCGGCCGGGGTGGCAGCGCGCCGCCCAATAGTCCACCGCGCCCTTGCCCTTACCCATCCGGACTTCGGCCGGCTTGCCCGTGACGGGCAGGTCGGGGAAGACGCGGATCCAGACGCGGCCCTGACGCTTCATCTGGCGGGTGATCGCGCGGCGGGCCGCTTCGATCTGACGCGCCGTGATGCGTTCCGGTTCCAGCGTCTTCAGGCCGTACGACCCGAAGTTCAGCGAGAAGCCGCCCTTGGCCGAGCCGTGGATACGGCCCTTGAAGGCCTTGCGGTACTTGGTCTTCTTCGGTTGCAACATGACTTAGTTCTCACGTCCCCGATCGCGACGCGGACCGCGGTCGCCACGGGGGCCGCCGCGTTCGCGGCCTTCGTTCGAGGACGGACCCGAGGCTTCCTGGGCCCAACGCTTGTCCTGGGCCATCGGGTCGTGCTCGAGCACTTCACCCTTAAACACCCAGACCTTCACGCCGATGATGCCGTAGGTCGTCTTGGCTTCGTAGAAGCCGTAGTCGATGTCGGCCCGCAGGGTGTGAAGCGGCACGCGGCCTTCGCGATACCATTCCATCCGCGCGATTTCAGCGCCGCCCAGACGACCCGAGACATTCATCCGAATGCCCTTGGCGCCCAGACGCATGGCCGATTGCATGGCGCGCTTCATGGCGCGACGGAAGGCGACGCGGCGTTCCAGCTGCTGCGCGATGTTCTCGGCGATCAGCTGGGCGTCGGTTTCCGGCTTGCGGACTTCGATGATGTTCAGGTGAACTTCACCTTCGGTGCGCGCCGAGATGTCCTTGCGGAGCTTCTCGATGTCAGCGCCCTTCTTGCCGATCACGACGCCCGGACGGGCGGCATAGATGGTGATGCGGCACTTCTTGTGCGGGCGCTCGATGATGATGCGCGACACGCCGGCGGCCGACAGGCGTTCCCGCAGCCACTCGCGCAGCTTCAGGTCCTGGTGCAGCAGGCGGGAATAGTCGGCGCCGGCGGCGAACCAACGGCTGTCCCACGTGCGGTTCACGCCGAGGCGCAGACCGACCGGATTGATTTTCTGTCCCATCAGGCGGCCTCGCCGGCTTCGCGGACCACGATGGTGATCTCGCTGAACGGTTTCAGGATGCGCGACGAGCGACCACGAGCGCGGCTCGCGAAACGCTTCATCACCAGGTTCTTGCCCACAAAGGCCTCGGCGACGACCAGGTTGTCGATGTCGAGGTTGTGGTTGTTCTCGGCGTTCGAGATCGCCGAATACAGGACCTTGCGGACGTCGCCGGCGATGCGCTTACGGCTGAATTCCAGCTCGTTCAGCGCCTTCTGAACCGGCATGCCGCGGATCGAGGCGGCGACCAGGTTCAGCTTCTGAGGGCTGATGCGCATGTTGACCTGCTTGGCGCGGGCCTCGGTCGGGCCGACCCGACGAATGTTCTTGGTCTGGGCCATCGGTTACTTCCTTTTGGCCTTCTTGTCCGCCGCGTGACCCGGGAAGTTCCGGGTCGGGGCGAACTCGCCGAACTTCATGCCGACCATCTCTTCCGAGACCGACACGGGAACGTGCTTCTGACCGTTATGGACGCCGAACGTCAGACCGACGAACTGCGGCAGGATGGTGGAGCGGCGCGACCAGGTCTTGATCACGTCCTTGCGGCCCGACGATTGAACGGCGTCGGCCTTCTTGAGCAGATACCCGTCGACAAACGGGCCTTTCCAGGAGGAGCGGGCCATTCTTAGCGAGCCTTCTTCACGTGACGGGTACGGATGATGAACTTGTCCGTAGCCTTGTTCTTACGGGTGCGGGTGCCCTTGGTGTCCTTACCCCACGGCGTTACGGGGGTACGACCACCGGAGGTCCGGCCTTCACCACCACCGTGCGGGTGGTCGATCGGGTTCATGGCGACGCCGCGGACGTGCGGACGCCAGCCCATGTGGCGCTTGCGACCGGCCTTGCCCAGGTTCTGGTTCATGTGGTCGGGGTTCGAAACCGCGCCCACCGTGGCCATGCAGCTGTCCAGGACCATGCGCAGCTCGCCCGAGCCGAGACGGATCTGGGCGTAGCCCTGATCGCGCCCCACCAGCTGGGCGTAGGCGCCGGCCGAACGGGCCAGCTGAGCGCCCTTGCCGGGCTTCATCTCGATGTTGTGGATGATCGTACCCACCGGCATCGAACGAAGCGGCATGGCGTTGCCCGGCTTCACGTCGGTCTTTTCGCCCGCGACCACCGTGTCGCCCGCCTTCAGGCGTTGCGGCGCGATGATGTAGGTCTTCTCGCCGTCCTCATAGGTCACGAGGGCGATGAAGGCCGTGCGGTTCGGATCGTATTCCAGACGCTCGACCGTGCCGACCATGTCCCACTTGCGACGCTTGAAGTCGATCTTGCGGTACAGGGTCTTGGCGCCGCCGCCGCGGAAGCGGACCGCGACGCGACCGCCCTGCCCACGACCGCCCGACTTGGTCAGGCCTTCGGTCAGCGACTTTTCCGGACGGCCCTTGTGGAGTTCCGAACGGTCGACCAGCACGAGGGCGCGACGGCCCGGCGAAGTCGGATTGTAATGTTTCAAGGCCATCTGATCAGAGCCCCGTGGTGACGTCGATCGACTGGCCGTCGGCCAGGGTCACGATCGCTTTTTTGATGTCGACGCGACGGCCGAGGATGCCCCGGAAGCGCTTGGTCTTGCCCTTTTGGACCAGGGTGTTGACCTTGACGACGTTGACTTTGAACAGGCTTTCGACCGCAGCGGCGATCTCGTCCTTGGTCGCCGTGTCGGCGACGCGGAAGACGACCTTGTTCTGCTCGGACAGGATCGTGGCCTTTTCGGTGATCACCGGGGCCAGGATGGTGTCGTAGTGCTTGGCGGTAGGTTGAGCGGCCATTACGCGGCTTCCTTATCGCTGAAGCGGGCTTCGATCGCCTCGACGGCGGCCTTGGTCAGCACCAGCTTGTCGGCCCGCAGGATGTCATAGACGTTCAGGCCGGCGTTCGGCAGCACGTCGATGTGCGGGATGTTGCGGGCGGCCAGACCGAAGTTGGCGTCGACTTCCGGACCCGCGATGATCAGAGCCTTGGTCCAGCCCAGCTTGCCCAGCGTCTCGCGCAGGGCGGCCGTCTTGGCTTCCGTGACCGAGACGCTGTCGACGACGACCAGGTCGCCCGACTTCACCTTGGACGACAGGGCGTGACGCAGGGCCAGTGCGCGGATCTTCTTCGGCAGGGAGAAGCCGTGATCGCGAACGACCGGACCGAAGGCGCGCGAGCCGCCGACGAACTGCGGCGCACGGCGCGAACCGTGACGAGCGCCGCCGGTGCCCTTCTGCTTGTACATCTTCTTACCCGTACGAGAGTTCTCGTTGCGGGTTTGAACCTTGTGCGTGCCGGCGCGGCGCTTGGCCAGCTGCCAGCTGACGGTGCGGGCCAGGATGTCGCCGCGGATTTCGGAGATGCCGAAGACGGCGTCCGAGAGCTCCACGTCGCCGGCAGCCTTGCCGTCGAGTTTGATGACCGAGAGTTTCATTACGCTTCACCGCCTTCGGTCGCTTCAACGGCCGGGGCTTCTTCAGCCGGGGTCTCAGCGGGTTGAGCAGCAGCCTTCGCCGACTTGACGGCGCCCGGGAACGGGGCGTCGGCCGGACGGGCCTTCTTGATGGCGTCGCGAACCTTGACGTAGGCGCCGTCATGACCGGGCACAGCGCCCTTGATCAGGATCAGGCCACGCTCGGCGTCCACGCGGACGACGGTCAGGTTCTGCGTGGTGACGGTTTCGGCGCCGTAGTGGCCGGCCATCTTCTTGCCGGGGAAGGTACGGCCCGGGTCCTGACGGTTACCCGTCGAACCATGCGAACGGTGCGACAGCGACACGCCGTGCGTGGCGCGCAGACCGCCGAAGTTCCAGCGCTTCATGGCGCCGGCGAAACCCTTACCGATGGTCTCACCCTGGATGTCGACCTTCTGGCCCGCCACGAAGTGGTCGGCCGACAGTTCGGCGCCCACGTCCAGCAGACCGTCCGCATCGACGCGGAACTCGGTCACATAGGCCTTGGGCTCGACTTCCGCCTTGGCGAAGGTCTCGCGTTGAGCCTTGTTGGTGTTCTTAGCCTTCTTCGCGCCAGCGCCCAGCTGGAGAGCGACGTAGCCGTCACGCTCCTGGGTACGTTGGCCGACGACTTGGCAGCCGTCGAGCTGCAGCACAGTGACCGGAACGTGCGCGCCGTCATCGGCGAACACGCGGGTCATGCCCAGCTTCTTGGCGATCACGCCCGTGCGCATCGGATCCCGCCTCTTTCTACTTAAATCTTGATCTCGACGTCCACGCCGGCGGACAGGTCGAGCTTCATGAGCGCGTCCACGGTCTGCGGGGTGGGGTCGACGATGTCGAGCACGCGCTTGTGCGTGCGGATTTCAAACTGCTCACGCGACTTCTTATCGACGTGCGGAGAGCGGTTCACGGTGAACTTTTCGATCAGGGTCGGCAGCGGAATAGGACCACGGACAGTGGCGCCGGTGCGCTTGGCGGTGTTGACGATCTCGCGCGTCGAAAAATCGAGGACGCGGTGATCAAAGGCCTTGAGCCTGATGCGGATGCTTTGATCCATATCGGTGCTTACTTCCAATGCGGTCGGAGGACCGCGTCCCTGTGAACCATTTCAAAGACCGAAGGCCTTCGGGCGCTAGGCCCTCAGGGTACGCAAATCCGCAAAAACGATCGGCCCACGCAGTCGCCTGCGAAGGCCGTTAAAGTCCTGGGTCACTGCAAAGAACAGGGTCTCAGGTCGTTCCTGCGAACCGCGTCTGCATCCGGGGATGCACAGCCGGTCCAACAAGAGTGGCGGCTTATGCCTAGCGATTCCGATTTCGTCAAGCGCGGAACCAAGAGCGGCGATAGGATTTTCCGCGCCGGTCGGAGGACGGTCGAACACCGCCTCCGCTGGCCGCAAATGATCAGGCCGCCGCCGTCTCCCCCGCCCTCATGAGCCGCGCCGCCGTCACCATATTGGCGAGCGCCGCCTCAGTCTCGGGCCAAGCCCGCGTCTTCAACCCGCAATCCGGATTCACCCAAAGCCGGTCCTGCGGCAGCTTGCGCGCCGCCGCCTTCAGGAGGGCGGTCATCGCCTCGACCGTGGGGACGCGCGGCGAGTGGATGTCATAGACGCCCGGCCCGATCTCGGCCGGATAGCGGTAGTCGGAGAAGGCGTCGAGCAGCTCCATCCTGGACCGCGAGGTCTCGATGGAGATGACGTCGGCGTCCATGGCTCCGATCGCCTGAATGATGTCGTTGAACTCCGAATAGCACATATGGGTGTGGATCTGGGTTTCGTCTCGCACCCCCGAGGCCGTGATGCGGAAGCTTTCGACCGCCCATTCCAGGTAGTCGTCCCAGTCGGCGCGCCGCAGGGGCAGGCCCTCGCGCAGGGCGGCCTCGTCGATCTGGATGACGGCGGCGCCGGCGGCCTCCAGGTCGATCACCTCATCGCGAATGGCGAAGGCGATCTGGCGGCAGGTCGTGCTGCGCGGCTGGTCGTCGCGCACGAAGGACCAGTTCAGAATCGTGACGGGGCCCGTCAGCATGCCTTTCACCGGTCTGTCGGTCAGACCCTGTGCATAGCGCCACCATTCGACCGTCATCGGCCTGGGCCGCGCGACGTCGCCATAGAGGATGGGCGGGCGCACGCAGCGCGAACCGTAGGACTGCACCCAGGCGGCCTTCGTGAAGACGAAGCCGGACAAGTGCTCGCCGAAGTACTGGACCATGTCGTTGCGCTCGAACTCGCCGTGGACCAGGACATCCAGGCCGAGCGCCTCCTGCCATTTGATCGCTCGCGCGGTCTCGTCGCGCAGCAGGCGGGCGTAGGCCGCATCGTCGATGACGCCTCGCCCGTGATCAGCGCGCGCCTTTCGGATCTCGGCCGTCTGAGGAAAGGAGCCTATGGTGGTGGTCGGATAGGCGGGCAGATTCAGACGCCCCCGCTGAACCTGGCGACGAATTTCAAAGCAGGAGTTTCTGAGCGCCAGGGCGGGGTCGGCATCGGCGGCTCGCGCCTGGACCTTCGGGTCGTTGATGCGCGGCGAAGTGCGACGTGAGGCGACCGAGGCGGTCGAGGCGTCGAGCGCCGCCCTCACCGCCGCGCGGCCTTCATTCAACGCCCGCGCCAGGGTGGCCAACTCGGCCACCTTCTGCACGGCGAAGGCCAGCCAGTCCTTGATCTCGGGGTCGAGCCCGGTCTCCCGCTCCAGATCGATCGGGGTGTGCAGCAAAGAGCAGGACGGGGCGATCACCACCCTGCGCCCGGCCGCGACCAGGGGCTCCACCTTGTCCAGCACGGCGTTGAGGTCGGCCTTCCAGACGTTGCGGCCGTCGATGACGCCGAGCGAAAGCACCTGGTCGGCGCGCGACGCAGACGCGACCTGGGCCAACTGCTCCGGCGCTCGGATCAGGTCGATGTGCAGTCCGTGAACCGGCAGGCGCAGCACGGCCTCCAGATTATTCCCGAGCCCGCCGAAATAGGTGGTCAGCATCAGCTTGATCGGCGGCGTCACATCGGTCAGCACCCGATAGGCGTGATCATAAGCCGCCCTGGCCTCATCGCTCAGATCGGTGACCAGGCAAGGCTCGTCCATCTGGACCCAGGTGGCGCCGGCGCGGGCCAGGGACCGCAGCACCTCGGCATAGATCGGCAGCAGGCGCGGCAGCAGGGTGAGAACGTCAAACGGCTCGCCCCGCGTCTTACCCAGAAGAAGATAAGAGACAGGCCCCAGCAGCACCGGCCGGGTCTCGATCCCCAGCGCCTTGGCCTCCAGATATTCGTCCAGCGCCTTGGTCGAGCCGAGACGGAACACCTGGTCGGCGGTAAATTCAGGCGCGAGATAATGGTAGTTGGTGTCGAACCATTTGGTCATCTCCATGGCCGGCGTCCCCTCGCCGCTCGCATGGGCGTGACCGTGTGCGCACGCCTGGCCGTCGCCCCGTGAACCGCGGGCCATGGCGAAGTAGGTCGCCAGATCGACACGATCCCCGCGCCAGCCGTAGGCGGGCGGCACGGCGCCGACCATGGCGGTCAGGTCGAGCACATGGTCATAGAGAGAGAAGTCGTTGGACGGCACGACGTCGGCCCCCAGGTCACGCTGGCGCGCCCAGGTCAGGCCACGCAGCTGGGCGGCGGCGGACAGAAGGGTCTCGGCGTCGGTCTTGCCGGCCCAATAGGCCTCAAGCGCGGTCTTCAGTTCTCTCTTGGGGCCGATGCGGGGAAAGCCGAGGGTGGCGACCTGGACGGTGTGGCGGGTCATGACGTTCGAAACCTGTGTTGTGGCCAGGCTTCGGACAGGGTCGCGCGGACGCCGACGCGGACGTGCAGGGTCCGGCGGCGCGCATGCGGCCTGACCGGACACCCCGCCGGAGGACGTTATCTGTCGGGGCAGGTCTCCTGGCTCACGGGTCGACGCCTAGGGTCCGGCCTTCCCGGCGTGAACGCCAGTGACACGAGATGGACCTTCGACTCGCCGCTTACAGTTGCGGGGGCAGCGCCGGTTTCCCACCGGCTTCCCTCTTAGCTGCACGTGTTCCGAAGACCACGTGCAGACCACGACGGCTGAGGATGGCCTCACAATCAGCAGGCCGTCAATACATATAAGGATATGCTTATACGATTATGCGATTGCCACAGCTTAACCCTTTGCCTCCAGATGCGCCCACCCCTGACACATTGCGACCACAAGGCGTGGCGGATGGGCAACACGACAGTTTCAAGACACTTACGTAACGACGATTTAATGCTCAGCTTCGTCCGCGCCTGATAGCAGCCGCCCTCCCCGGACCCCCATCCGGGTCGAGACTGCTAAGGACAAAAGAAAATGAAGACGATCCTCCTCGCCACGGCCGCCGCCGCCCTGTTCGCCGCCCCGGCCTTCGCCCAAGACGCCGTCGGCTCGGTCGGCGTGACCTATTCCAACCCCTCGATCGAAGTCGCCGGCAACGATGTCGACGCCGACGTCTGGACCGTGGACGGCACGGTCGCCCTGCCGGCCGCTGACTGGACCGTGACCCTGAACGGCGCCGTCGACTACACCAAGGCCTTCGGTGAAGAAGACGTCACCGGCGTCGCCGCCGCCCACCTGACCAAGATGTGGAGCTCCGACGTCCGCGCCGGCGCCTTCGTCGCCGCCAACGGCATCGGCTCGGGCGATGAGCCGGTCTGGACCGTCGGCGCCGAGGCCCAGAAGTACCTGTCCAACGCGACCCTGACCGGCCTGGCGGCCTACACCACGGCTGATGACGCAGACGCCGACATCTGGACCGTCGGCGGCGACGCCGCCTTCTACGTGATGCCGAACCTGCGCCTGAACGCCGGCGTCAGCTACAACAACGTCGATGTGACCGGCGGCGACGTGGATGCCTGGACCTACGGCGTTGGCGCCGAGTACGAAATCGAGAACACCCCGTTCTCGGTCGGCGCTTCCTACACCCGCGCCGACATCGACTCGCTGGACGTCGACACCTGGTCGCTGGGTCTGCGCTACAGCTTCGGCGGCGGCCTGCAAGCGCGTGACCGCGCCGGCGCCGGCCTGGGCGTTTCCGCCATCACCAGCGTCCTGGGCGCCTTCTAAGCCTGACGGCCTGCTGACTAAAAAGAGCCCCGGCGGACCGATCCGCCGGGGCTTTATTTTACCAGCTGATGAATCCGCAGACGTAGCCAACACAGTTTCTATGTGCCCCCATTGCCAAGCCTAAGCATTGATCCCACTCATAACCGCCCACATCATAAGCCCCGTTACACTCATCGACTCTTTGCTCTAAAATTTGCTCACACATGTTCTCACACGCAAGCGATCCCGCCAAAGTTTGGCTTGGAATTAAAAGAAGACTCAGCGCAAAAACGCCAGAGGAAAGCAATTTTTTGTATCCAGCCATAGAACCCTCCACATGTTGGTACCGTTACGTTACCAACGTTGGCGAGAAATTGCCATCACCCTTAGTTGCAGCGCCCAATTTCCTCGTTTTCTTGATTTCCAATAATTAATCGACCAGATCCTCGAACGGCCTGAGTACGAGCACCTGATAGACATCTAATGCGGACGTCTCCCGAGCCAGAAATCGCAGCATCAGCATTCAGTACTGTAGCATGCACGGTTATATTGCCGCTTCCGCCGATCATAGCGACAAGATTATCTACGGTGCCCGACCTTATCGTAATATTTCCAGAACCACCTATTACGGCATTTACATTTCCAATCACTTCAGAAACATGGATACTACCAGATCCACTGACTGCCCCAGTAAATCGCCTGTTCGATCCGACACTTATATCTGAACTTCCAGACAACGCCACCGTCGCCGATTGTGAAATACCTGCACGCAGCGCGCCTGTGCCAAGAGATTTTAGCAATAACGCTCCGGAGATGTTTGCTATATTCCACAATCCACAACCGGCGTTCTCTAATCTCACGTCGTGCGCGCCGCGCCCTACGGCCCCGAAGACGGCGCCCTCCGCGCTGACGTCCACATCACGCGGGGTGCGCAACACGATCAGCGGCGCCTCTTCCAGACGGACGCGGCCCAGGTTGCGCACCTCAACACTGGCGCCTTCGCCCGGCTGGGCGGCGCCCGCACGTCCGGCGTTGCAGTTGCGGACGTCGCCGCTCCACATCCGGTTGGAACGCAGGCCGCCGTCGATGCGGACGTCCCGTCCCTGACGACGCACCTGGAGCGCGGGCAACCGGGAGCGTCCCTGCGTCACCTCCACGGCGACGTCCTGGCGGTCTTCGACGATGACGACGACGCGCGCGACGGCGTTGCGGATTTCGACTTCGGCGGCCGACGCCGGCGCGGCTGCGGCGCAGGCGGCCAATGCGGCGGCGGCGATCAGAACGGTCTTCATGAGAGCTCCCTTTCCCTGACTATGGGAGAAGGGTGATCGTCCGGCGGGCCGAAGTCATTTTAACTTCAGGTCATGAACCCGAATTAACCCAGCCCATGCTCTCAGGGCCGGATTTCTCCCGCTCCGTCGGCGGCGCCGATCTGGGGTTCGAAGTCGCGTTCGAAATGGGCGATCCGGCTCTTCAACAGTCTGGCGCGCTTCAGGGCCAGAGAGGCCGCCCAGCGGGCCGCCAGCTCGGGCATCCCCATGGCGTCGGTGCAACGCGGGCGTCCGCCGCGGCTGCGAAGGACGGCGTTGGTGAACAGGGCTCCGTTTCGGAAACGCGACGGCCAGGTCTGGAAGTCCATCGACAGGCTGACGCAGAACCGATCCAGATTCTCCACCCTGTGCGGCGCATACAGAGGCCAGGTCAGCGCCCGGCCCGGCTCCAGATCGATGATCTGCGCCTCTCGCTCGAAGGCCAGGTCATAGGGCAGTTCCTCGGTCGTCTGGCGGGCGACCACCTGTTCCATGTTCCGTTCCGGCAATCGCCGCTCGTCGCCGGGATAGACGTAGATCCGCTTGCGCCCCCGCATGTGGAACAGGACCACCCCTGCCGCGTCGAAATGATAGGGCACCCGCGCCTTGGGCGACGACAGGATCAGCTGACCGGCGTTCCGAACGGCTCTAAGACCGGGGTAGGTCGCCTGGATCTTGCGAAATTCGTCCATGGCGGCGGCCCAAAGCTCTGGCCAGCCGGTCTCCACGCTCCGCAAATTGACCCACAGCCGGCCCTGTTTGATGGCCTCCAGCAGGGCCTCGCCGGACAGCCGCCCTCGCGCGCCGGTCCGCAGACTGACCTGCCCCGCCTCGTCATAGTCATACAGGTTGATGTCGAACAGTTCGGCGGGATAGCGATCCAGCACCGTCGCCAGGACCGCATCCTCGGCGAACCCCTGATCGACCAGGGTGTGCGGGTGGTCCGCCGCCTCTGAGATCGGACCGGGATAGCGGGTGCGTCGTTCGTTCATCGGCTTTCCTCGGCTTCGCTTAGACGTGGGCCACGCGGGTCGGGCCTTTGCGCTTGGCCGCCGCCTTGCTCACGGCGGACCGAAGGGCGAAGGCGGCGCCGCGCAACTGGCCAAGGGAGGAGGCTTCGCAGGCCTCGATGGTGGACCAGCGGCGACGCAGAGAGTTGCGCAGGGCCTGCCCCCGTCCTCCGGCTCCGCCCAGGGCGGCCACGGCCGCCTCGCCTAGGCTCCGGCCCAGGCCGGGCCGGATCACCACCGCCTCCCGCACCGTCTGGCGCGCATTGACGAAATACTTCTTGTACCCCTCGCCTTCGAAACCGAAGTCGAAGACGCGGAAGCCGTCCGCCGCCGCCAACCGCATTGTGTCCATGCTCAACAGAATGCCGGGCGAACACCGCGCCAGCCGCGGCTCATAGGCCGGGAACCAGAAGTGGTAATGACGGCCGGCGTGGAGCGAAAACTCCAGCGCCACCAGGCTGTCGCCGGCGTGCATGACGGCCATCGAGGCGCCGAAGTCTTCGTGCCGCGCCAGCATCAGGGCGTGCAGCAGGTCGCGTGTCCATCCGCAGGCGAAGATGTCGTGCAGACCGGATCGACGGTACTGGGCCGCCTTCAGGGCGATCAGACGGTCCAGGAGAACTGGGTCGCGCAGTCCCGCTTCGACGCGGATCGGCCCAAGCTCGGCCTCGAGACTGCGACGGGCGCGCTCCTTGTCCTTGAAATACTTGCCGTAGGTCGATCGCCGCTCGGCGTACCAGGCCTCGTAACCGGGCTCCGACATGGCGACCTGGACCGTTCCTCGCGCCTGCCCCGCTTGGGCGGGCCCCACCCAGCTCGGCACATTAAGCCTTCGCGGGTTCAGCACGCCGGCGACCGCCTCCAGACTGAGCATCTCGTCCTCGGCGGCGATGACGCCGTGGTAGTCGTTCATCGGGGCGCCCAGCGGCTGCACCGCGCCGCCGCGCCTCTGGTGGGGAAAGAAACCCACAATCCGCTCGCCCCGCCGAAACACGGCGACGGCGGCGCCCGGGCAGACGCGGGCGGCGATCTCAGTGAATTCCCACCGGAAATAGGGGCTGGCCAGGGCGGGGTTGGTTAAGGTCCACCGCCGCCACAGGTCGACCGCGGCGGGATCCATCGCCTCCGCCTTCATGATCTCGACCTGCAGCGTTTCCGCCATGACGCCCTCGTGCGACCTCGACAGGCGAGGTCCGTTCCATCACGCCTCCTAACCAATCTCCTGTTTCGTTAGGGTTCACCGGCATGGTGAACGTCTGTTGACGCATGAGGAGGGAGCCGTGGCGCTCCGGATGCGTTGGCTCCGTCTCGGACGCCCCGCGTCTCCTTGGAAATGAAGCCGATGACCGACACCCGCCCCAATGACCGCAAAGTCGAGAATGAAAACCTGCGCCCGGACTCCGACGGCGAGCCGCCGCGCCCGGCGACGGAGCCAAAGGGCGCCGAAGGCTCCAGCAATTCAGGAAAGACGGCGACGGACCCGGCGACAGGGGAAGCGAACTGACCCCGCAGCCATCGTCCCCCGACCTTCCAGGATTATTCATGCCCCCTCGTTTCATTGTCCTGGCGCCAACCGTCGCCGCCCTGACCGTCGCGGGCCTGGCTGTCGCCGCCTGCGATCCCAACGACGACCGGCCGCCCGCCGCCCCCGCAGAGCAGACCGCCCAAGTCGGGGCGCAGGGCCGTCTGTCGCGCGACGCCATCGAGAACACCGCCTATTCCCCGCCGTCGACCGAGGGTGAAGGTGCGAGCCCTGCGGCTCGACCGCAACCGGACCCCGCCCTGATCCGCGCCCAAGTGCTGTTGCAACGCGCCCGCTTCTCGCCAGGCGCCATCGACGGTTTGGAAGGGTCCAACATGCGTCAGGCCGTCTCCGCCTTTCAGAAGGTCCAGGGTCTGCCCGTCAACGGCCGCCTCGACGCCGAGGTCATGGGGCGGTTGCGCGCCGCCAGCCAGGGCGCCGTGACCTCTACCTATGAGATAACCCAACAGGACGTTTCGGCTTCCTATCTCGGCATAGTCCCGACCGAGCTGGAGGCCCAGGGCCGGGCGCCGTCTATGGGCTACGCCAATATCGTCGAAGCGCTGGCCGAGCGCTTTCATGTGACCGAGGACCTGCTGAGGGCCCTGAATCCTGCGGCAGACTTCAACCGCCCAGGCCAGAAGTTGCTGGTTCCCGCGATCAATACGACGCCCTTGGCTGCGGATGTCGAAAGAATTGAGGTGGACAAGGCCCAAGGCGCGGTGCGGGCCTATGGCGCGGACGGGACGCTGCTCGCCTATTTCCCGGCGACGATCGGCAGTCGGGACAATCCCACCCCGACGGGCACGGTCAAGGTCAACGGCGTCGCCCGCAATCCCGACTATGTCTACGACCCGTCAAAGCTCAGCTATGGCGATGTGGATCGCAAGGTGGTCGTGGCCCCCGGGCCCAACAATCCTGTGGGCGTGGTCTGGATCGATCTGAACAAGCCCAGCTACGGCATCCACGGCACGCCGGATCCACATCTGGTCGGCAAGACCGCGTCGCACGGCTGCGTTCGCCTGACCAATTGGGACGCCTGGACCCTGGCCGACAAGGTCAAGCCAGGCGTGACTGTCCGCTTCGTCTAGGTGCTGGACCTAGTGGACGGCGCCGAAGGGCGTCCCGTCCCAGAAGTCGCAGTTGTGACGAGCGAAGAAGGCGTCATCCAGTCGATCGCCCTGGGCCGTAAACACCCGAACCGGCCCCGCGCCCGCCACACGGGGCCATTCAGCGCCGAAATCCTGCTGTCCGAATCCGGCCCACAGGCCCTGCATGCGGAGCGACAACGCCTTCTGCTCTGGCGTGAACCGGTCGACGTCGGCGAAGATCCAACTGGTCCCGAAGACATAGGCCAGTTCGCTGGCGTGATAAGCGCCCAGGTCCAGGCCCACGATCCCGTCGGGCAGGACGAATGGGGCGTCGCGATCCGCGAACTCATATCCCCAGACCGGCGTATAGCGCGACAGCTGACGCCGCAGGGCCTGGGACGGACAGGCGAACCTCTGGTCGGTGAAGTTGGCGGCGATGGCATAGGCCGGGCCATCCGGGCCGACCGGATAGCGGTCCAGCACGCGGGGACCGACATCGCCGTACATCCACAGCGTCTCCTTCTGGTAGCGGTCCATGTCCTTGACCTCATTGGCGAACAGACGCCCCTCGTCCAGATTGGTCCCGACGATGACGGGCACGCGGGTGAACCGCCCTTGGTCGATAGCCAGGGCGGGGTTTTCAGGCACGGTCGCATCGGTGTGCACCGGTCCCCACGACCCTGGGCCGTTGATGCCCGCCCGAACTGACGGCGCCCGCGACAGACGCCAGGCGGGCAAGGCCTTCAGGCAGGCGATCTGATCGGCGCCGGTGCAGCCCAAACGCCGGGCGAAGAGCGGGCCGGAAGCGGCGGCCTCTTCAGCGCTGACCAGAGACGAGGGCTCCAGACAGCCGCCGCTTTGCAGGATCATCCTCTGATAGAGACCCTCGGCCTGGGGCGAGGTCATCAGATAACAGGCGGCCCAGGCGCCGGCGCTTTCCGTGAACAGGGTGACATTGGCCGGGTCTCCGCCGAAGGCGGCGACGTTGCGGTTCACCCATTTCAGCGCCGCCAACTGATCCATCAGGCCGAAGTTGCCGCCGAACCCCTCACCCTCAGCCTGGAACTGAGGATGCGCCAGCCAGCCGAGGGCCCCCAGCCGGTAGTTCAAAGTGACGACCACCCGGTCCTGATCCGCCGCCAGCCGCGACGGATCGTAGTTGGCGCCCGAGCCCACGGTGAAGGCGCCGCCCGGTATATAGACCATGACAGGCCGGCGCCGCTGCGGTTCGCCGGCCGGGGCGTAGATGTTGAGGTAGAGGCAATCCTCTGACCCGACCACCAGACCGCCCCCGCCGCCCAATATCGCCTTGCGCCCTATAGCCTGGGTGCAGTCGGACCCTATGCGGGTGGCGTCGCGCACCCCGCTCCAGCCTTCAACGGGCTGAGGCGCCCGCCAGCGCAGTTCGCCGACGGGCGGGCGCGCGAAGGGCACGCCCAGAAACGCCCGCGCGCCCGCGCCCTCTACGCCCCGAACCGTCCCGGCCTCGGTGGCGGCGAGAACCGGGCGAGCGTCCGGCGCGAACCTGATGGGATAAACCTTGCCCGGATGAACGGCGCAGGCCGCCAGAACGAGGGACGCGAACAGCAGCGACAGCAGACGCATAGAGAACCTTGGCCGTGACGAAGCGACCTTAACGCGCGCGCCCGTGCAAATATCCCTGTGCGAAACGATTCAGTCCCGCAGGACGACCTAGGGCCAAAGGCGCTGTCGCAGCCAGGCGTCGCCGTCGCGGGTGAACTGCAGCCGGTCATGCAGGCGGAACGGCCGGTCGCGCCAGAACTCGACGACATGAGGCGTCACCCGCCAGCCGCTCCACCGCTCAGGACGCGGCACCTCCAGGTCCTGGAAACGCGCAGTCTCGCGCGCGACGGCCGCTTCCAGGCTCTGGCGATCGTCCAGCGGGCGCGACTGGTCCGAGGCCCAGGCGCCGATGCGGCTCTCGCGGGCCCGGCTGGCGAAATAGTCGTCGGCCTCCTGAGGCGTCACCGGTTCGACTGAGCCTCGCACCCGCACCTGACGGCGCAGCGACTTCCAGTGAAAGGTCAAGGCGGCGACCGGCCGCGCCGCCAGTTCGACGCCCTTGGCGCTTTCGCGGTTCGAATAGAAGGTGAAGCCGCGCGCATCGACGTCCTTCAACAACACGATCCGCGCGTCCGGCATGCCGTCGGCGTCCACGGTGGACAGGGTCATGGCGTTGGAATCATTGACCTCATGCGCGCGCGCCTCAGCGAGCCACTCGATGAAGGGACCGATCGGTTCGGTGCGGTCGAACAGGCTTTCGTCGCCGTTGGCGGCCAGGGCGGCGGCGTAGTCGCGAGCGTATTCCTCTCGCGACGGACTGGGCGGGATCACTGGTGCGGTCATGCGCAGGATTTAGACTGTGAAGGAGCCGATGAAAATGATCGGGATCAAATCCCCCCTCCCCGCCGTCCAGATCAAGCTGGTTAACCCGGCGTTGACCCTAAGGCGCGAACGGTAGCGAAATGAGCCCTTCTCATTCCCGATCAGACGCCGATGCGGTTCGTGACGCCCTTTCCACCTTGGGGCTTCAGGACGCCGCCGACGCTGAATCGCTGAAGGCGGCCTTCCGCGCGGCGGTGAAGGCGGCGCGGCCCGACCAGCCTGGCGGAGACGCCGATCGGTTTCGCAGAGTCATCGCCGCCTATCGCCTGGTCCAGGCCTACAGGCCGGGCGACGTCGCGCCGGGGACGCCGGACCGGCCCGCCGCCCCGCCTGTGCTCAGCCTCAGCCCCTTGCAGGCGGTCGCGGGCGCCAAGATTGATTTGCGGCTGGGTGCACGCACGATCCGGGTCGCGGCGCCGCCGGGCCTTCGAACCGGAGAGACGTTGCGACTGCGCGGCGGGGCGGCCGACGGGGCGGACCTTCTCCTGGCGGTGCTGATCCGCCCCCAGGATGGCCTGTCGGTCCTGGGCGACGATCTGTTCATGAGTTGGCCGACGCCTCAGCGCCTGTTGCAGGAAGGCGGCCGGGTCGAGATCGACACCCACGCCGGGACACGCTCCGCCTGGATCACGCCCGACCGTGCGGCGCCGGTCCGCATTCGGCTGAAAAACCTGGGACTGCCGGCGCGCGGATCCCGCCCTCCGGGCCATCTGTTCGTGACCTTGACCCCGTCGTCCGAAACGCGGTCCCCGGCCGAAGACCTGCTGGCGCAGTTCACCCGAGCCTGGACGCCGGAACGGCTGGCGGCCTGAGGGCGCAAAGCACTTCGCGAACCCGGCGTGACGGTTTCGCCGGGCGCCGTCATGCTCTAAGCGTCGCCCTATGTCGCACAACACCTTCGGCCATCTGTTCCGCGTGACCACCTGGGGCGAAAGCCACGGCCCGGCCATCGGCTGCGTCGTGGACGGCTGCCCGCCGCTGATCCCTCTGACCGAGGCCGATCTTCAGCCCTGGCTTGACCAGAGAAAGCCCGGCGGTTCGCGCTTCGTGACCCAAAGACGCGAAAGCGACACCGCGCAGATTCTGTCCGGCGTGTTCGATGACGGCGAGGGCCCGGTGACCACCGGCACGCCCATCTCGATCCTGATCAAAAACGAGGACCAGAGGTCCAAAGATTATGGCGAGATCGCCCGCGCCTATCGTCCCGGCCATGCCGACTTCACCTATCAGACCAAGTACGGCGTTCGCGATCCGCGGGGCGGCGGGCGCTCGTCGGCGCGCGAGACGGCCAGCCGCGTGGCGGCGGGAGCTGTGGCGCGCAAGGTGCTGGGCGACGGCGTCAAGATCCGCGCCGGCGTGGTGCAGATCGGCCCACACCGGATCGCACCGGAAGCCATTGATTTCGACGCCGTGCACGGCAACCCGCTGTTCGCCGCCTCCAGCGCGGTCGTAGCGGAATGGGAGGCCTATCTGGACGAGGTCCGCAAGGCCGGCTCGTCGATCGGCGCCGTCGTCGCCCTGGAGGTGACGGGCGTGCCTGCCGGCTGGGGCGCGCCGCTCTACGGCAAGCTGGATTCCGAACTGGCCGCCGCCCTGATGTCCATCAACGCCGCCAAGGGCGTGGAGATCGGCGCCGGCTTCGGAGCGGCGGAGTTGTCGGGCGAGGACAACGCCGACCAGATGAGGCTGGACCTGAACAAGCAGCCGGTCTTCCTGTCGAACCATGCGGGCGGAGTGCTGGGCGGCATCTCCACAGGACAGCCGGTCACGGCGCGGGTGGCGTTCAAACCCACCTCCTCGATCCTGACGCCACGCCAGACCATCACACGCGACGGCGAAGAGACGGATCTGCGCACCAAGGGCCGCCACGATCCTTGCGTCGCCCTGCGCGCCGTGCCGGTGGTGGAGGCTATGGCCGCCTGCGTGCTGGCCGACGCCTACCTGCGGCACCGCGCCCAGGTCGGGTAATGGACATCCGCCCCATCCGCGATGGGGAAGACGAGGCTGTCATCGCACTTTGGACAGCCTGCGGCCTGACGCGCCCATGGAACGACCCGGTTGCGGACCTGAATCTGGCGAAGGGCGGCGCGACCTCCGCCGTTCTGGTCGCGGCGGACGACGCCGGGATAGGCGGGACCATCATGGTGGGCTTCGACGGCCATCGCGGCTGGGTCTATTATCTGGCGGTCGACCCTGGGCGTCGCCGCACCGGCTTGGGGCGCAGCCTGATGGCGGCGGCGCAAGACTGGCTGATGGTTAGAGGCTCCCCCAAACTTCAGCTCATGGTCCGCAGCGATAACGAAGCGGCTATGGGCTTTTATCAGCGACTGGGCCTGGAGCGGCAGGAGGTGATCGTACTCGGCCGCAGGCTGGACGGCTGACAGGCGTCGCCGTTCGCTCTGTCCTTCGGCTTCTCGTCCTGCCGCATGAGCGCCATCAGGCCGGTTAGACCCGTCGTCATCACGATCATCGCCGAATCCTGCAATTGCGAACCGTTTGCAGGTTTGCGCACATCTGAGCGGTGTGCAAGACGGGTTCGTCGGTGGCGCCGCACTACAGGAGATCAACCGTGCGTGAAGACGGAAAGCTGGACTACCTCGAACTGCCCGCTGCAGACCTGCCCAGGACCAAGGGATTCTACAGTCAGGCCTTCGGCTGGACCTTTGTCGATTACGGCCCGACCTACGCTGCCTTCGATCAGGGGCTGGACGGCGGTTTCGACGCCGACGAGGCGGAACGAACCAGGACGCCTCTACCCGTTCTTTACGCGGACGACCTGGAGGCCATGCAGGCCAAGGTCGAGACGGCCGGCGGCGTGATCCTGAAGCCAATCTACGCCTTTCCGGGCGGTCGTCGCTTCCACTTCGCCGATCCTGCCGGGACGGAGATGGCGGTCTGGTCGGAAAACTGACCCCAGGACGTCAGCGGGCGTCCACCGACTGCGCAATCCTCTCGGCCAAGTCGCGGGCGGCGTCGTCCACACTCGCCACCCAGATATGGATTTCCTGGGGCGCGGACGGCCGCTGGAACAGGTGCTCCAGCGCCTGACGTCGCCCGCCTTCGCTGACCACGACCGAGGCGCGCCCTCCGGCCCGCACCACCTCGCCGTCGTAAATGGGGAATTGCGACGCCGGACCCACATAGATCATGACGAGGGGAAGCCCCCCGGCGGCCCGAACCGAATAGACGGCGGCGTCGGCGCCCGCCGGGGCGCGGGTCAGGATCAGGCTCTGCGGCAGCTCAAGGGTGAAGGGCAAGGCGGCGATAGCGGCGGCGTCCAGGCCTGACAAGCCGACAGGGTTCGCCGACGGCGCAGCGCTGGTCGCCGAAGAGGTCGGCGCGGCCGGCGACGTGACGGCGGGCGTCGTCGCGGGCGTCGGCCGTGGTGGCGGCGTGATCGCCGGTCGCACCGCCGGAGAGGTCGGCGCCGCAGCCGAGGGCTCGGCCCCGATCGCAGCGGACGTTGCGGAGGGCGTCGCGGGCGCGGGCGCGGCGGCCGGCGCACGCCCCGCCGACAGGCTGTTGAGGTCGCGCGTCACAGACGACGCCCCCGACTGAATCGGCGCCGCCCCGGTTTGAGAAGAGGTCGCCGGCGGCTGGGGTTGAGATGCGGTCGTCGGTTTGAAGGGCGGACCGCTGTTCAAATCCCGCGTCAGATCCGACGGCGAGCGCGGTGCGGACGACGCTTCTTGACCGGACAGAAGCGTGGCGGCGAGAGCGAGAGCGAACATGGCGCGACCTTTACGCGCCGCAGGCTGAACCGCAAGGCCCCGTCAGGCGCGCGGCAGCTCGATCCAGAAGGTCGCGCCCTCGCCCGGCGCCGACACCACGCCTATGGCGCCGCCTTGAAGCTCAACCAGCCGCTTGGCCAGGGCCAGGCCGACGCCGTGGCCTTCCACGCTGGATCGTTCCAGCCCCAGACGGTTGAAGGGCTCAAACAGCTGCGCCTGCTTCTCCTCGGACAGGCCGGGGCCGAAGTCGGACACCTCGATGCGAACGCAATCCTCCTGCTGGATCGCTCGCAGGATCACGCCGCCGCCCGCACCGCCGTATTTGAGCGCATTGACCGCCAGGTTGGTCACGACCTGAACCAGTCGTTGGGAGTCCGCCACGGCCACCGCGTGGCCGTCCTCGCAGACGACGGTGATCTCCACGCCCTGGGCCTCGGGCAACAGCACCGCACTGCGGCGGACGTCATCGAGCACGCCCACCACGTCGGTCGGGCGCAGTTCGACCTTGACCGAGCCGGATTCGGCGCGCGCCACGTCCAGCAGATCGTGCGCCAGGGCCTCGACCTGGCGGGCCGTCTTTACCAGCATGTCCGCCATCTCCGCCTGTTTCGGCGTCACCGGCCCCAGTTGCCCGCTTGACCAGAGTTGGCCGATGCCGATGACGCCCGCCACTGGGCTTTTGATCTCGTGCGCGACATTGGCCAGCAGGCGAGACTTGGCTTCGGAGGTCATTTCGGCCCGGACCTGTCCCAGACGCGCTCGCTCGGCCAGCCGATCTCGTTCTTCCAGAAGGGCGGCCACCAGAAGGGTCGGCATATAGCCGATGAGAACCAGCAGCTGCGCTATCAGCACCTGTTCGGCGCGCGCCATTCCGGCGACATAGGGGCCGGCGCCGGCCATGGCGCTGCCCACCGCCAGGATCGAGACGATCAGAAGGCTGAAGGCCGAGCCCGCCACACCCAGACGCACCGCCACCGCCAGCAGCAGCGGCGTCATGATGAAGCCCATGGACATCTGTCCGGTGAAGCCGATGTAGTAGAAGGCCAGAATGGCGGTTATCAGGCCCGCCGCCTCAAATCGCGTCTGAGAGCGGTTCAGGCGGGTCAGAGTGGAACGGGTCAATGAAAGTCCCAGAGCCCCGATCACCGCTATGCCCAGGGCATGGCCGAACCACCAGGTCTTGAAACTCTCCAGCGACGCCTCCTGACCCAGATGCGGCAGGGCAAAGGCCACCGCCAGGCCTGCGGGGACAGGGGCGATCAGGGCGCAGAGCAGAAAGCGGACGGTGCTGCCCAGACTGAGAATGTGCAGGCTCGGCAAAACTCGACGCACCAGAAACACAGCCGCCCCGATCTCGATCAGATTGCCGGCAGTGAAGAGCAACGACAGCGCCGGACTGTTTCCCGAGATCAACTCGCCGATCATGAGGCTGACGGTCAGAACCAGGGCGAAGACCATGTCGTGACGGCGTCCGCTGCCGGTCCTCAGCCAGACCGCAACCGCCACGCCGCTGGCGGCCCACAGGCCGACCACCAGGCCGGAGCTGCGCGCAAAATTGACCGCCACGGCGACCAGCAAGGCCACCGCCACGCCGGTCAAGACGGGCACGACGGGGTGGGCGAACAAATCACTGCCCGCCTTGCTGCGGCCTACGCCGGCTGCCGACGCAGGGGCTGCGGTTGCGATGTCGAGCGCGCGGCTCATCGTCATGTAAAGGGTCTCGGCGAATGGATCCGCCGAAGATTAGACGCCGATCATGCTAAAATACCCTGAAGCAGGGCGCGGTTCAGAACTTCAACCTTTCGTTGAAAGCCTTGACCGCCGCCGCCGGCCCCTGGGCATAGGACCAGACGCCGCTGCTGACGGCGATGAAATCGGCCCCCGCGCGGGCGAGGTCCCGGGCCGTGTCCACCGTGATCCCGCCGATGGCGACGCAGGGCGCCTCGACCGTTTCCTGCCAGACGGTCAGAAGCTCCAACTCCGGCCGGTGCGTCGTGGTCTTGGTGTCGGTCGGATAGAAGGCGCCGAAGGCGACATAGTCGGCTCCGCCCTCTGCGGCGTCCCAGGCCAGTTCACGGTCGTCGTGACAAGTGACGCCGATCATGGCGTCGGGCCCCATGATGCGCCGAGCCTCGACCAGAGAGGCGTCCTGCTGGCCGATGTGCACGCCATCGCATCCGGTCTCCTTGGCCAAATCCGGGCGGTCGTTCAGCAGAACGGCCACGCCGCGGCGACGCGCGACGGGCGCCAGCGCGGCGACGGCCGCCCGGACCGCGGCGTCGTCGGCCGGCTTGAGCCGGATTTGCAGCGCCGCCACGTCGCCGGCGTCCAACGCCTGACCCAGCAGGTTCGCAAAGGCGTCCAGATCCGGAATCACCGGAGGGGTGATCAGATAGAGGCGGCAGGGCGGACGGGCGGGAACGGTGGGGGACTTGGCCATGGCGCTGCTTCCCTCTCCTGCGACCATTCGTCAACGGTATCAAACGGCGCAATGCGTGCGAACGACTTGCAATCGCCTTAACGGATGCTATAGCGAACCATTATCAGCCTCGACCGCATGGATCCTCGTGTACGTCTGCAACTGCAACGGTCTGCGTCAAAGAGACGTCGCTCAAGCCATCGAGGCCGGCGCCAGCCGTCCGCGCGACATTTTCGAGCGCCACCAGTGTCAGGCCCAGTGCGCCAAATGCGTCTGTGAGATGCGACAAATGATCCAGGACAACCGCGAAGCCTTCGCCCTCGCCGCCGAATAGTCGCCGAATCCTTCGCGGGCGAAAATCACTCGCACTATCAATGTAGTGATAAAAACTCGCAAATAAACAAACTGGCTTTTACTGTGGTACGGCATGGCCTGGCAGACGGCGCAGAGGTCGTCTCCAGAGCAAGGACAGGGCCATGAAGGGCGATCCCGCAATCCTCCGCACACTGAACGCTGTGCTGACTAACGAACTGACGGCGGTCAATCAGTATTTCCTTCACGCGCGCATGTTCGAGAGCTGGGGCTTGGCCCACCTCGGCCACGTGATCTACGAGGAATCGATCGGCGAGATGAAGCACGCCGACATGCTGATCAAACGCATCCTCTTCCTGGACGGCCTGCCGAATCTGCAGGATCTGCACAAGCTTAAGGTCGGCGAGGATCCGATCGAATGCCTGGGCGCCGACCTGCAGCTGGAGCTGGATAGTCGTGTCGCCACCGCCGCGGCCGTGACCCAGTGCGAAGAGGCCCGCGACTACGTCAGCCGTGACCTGCTGATGAAGATTTTGTCCGACACCGAGGAGCACATCGACTTCCTCGAAAACCAGCATAAGCTGATCGAACTGATGGGCGCGCAGAACTATCTGCAGTCGGCCATGAAGGAGATCGTCACCGACAGCGCCGCGACGGGCGGCTGAGGCTCCTTAGCGTCCCTCGCGGCGGGCCAGGTGCAGCACCGCCGCCGCGAGCACGACAAGGCCCAGACCACCGCCCAGCGTCAATGCGGTCTGCACCCGCCAGGCCTCGGTCGCCAGGATGTTGACGGGCATCTGCCACGGCATGAACACCCCTTGCCTGGCGGATGTGGCCACGACGGCGAAGAAGGTTCCCCCTATGCCCAAGGCCAAGCCCGGCACAAAGCTGGCGAAACGGATGGCGGTCCAAAACTGTATGGCGATCATCAGCAGGGCGGCCGCCGCCATCCGCGCCATCGACCAGGCGTAGCCCGTCAAATCGAGCGCGCCCATAGCCGCGGCCTCCGGCTTGATCAGGCCGCCCAGCGCCACCGCCCCTATGGTCGCGCCCAGCACCGCCGCGCTCATGATCAGCACGAGAGCGATCACGCAGACCGCCTTTGCCGCGTAAAGGGTCCAGCGGGGAACAGGCAGGGCGCGCAAATGATCCCAGCTTCGCGGGCCGTGCTCCATGTGCGCGACCAGAGCGGTCAGGGCCGCGACGCACAGGGGCATCATGAAATAGGCCCAGATCGCCATGCCGCTGCCGATCCACATGTCCCACTCCGACGGCGTCTTGGACCGAAGCAGCATCGAGAAGACGAAGACGGCGATCAGGGCGGGCGCTGTCGCCGCAAGCACCAGAGCCAAAGAACGGTTCAGCTTCCGGACTTCTACAGACAGAACGGTCAACATCAGACGGGCTCCGAGACGGGTCTTCGGGAGACGGCGGAGGCGGCGCGATAGACGCCCTCGAGCGAGGGCGCGCGCGAGCCGATAGAGAAGACGGCTACGCCGGCCGCAACCAGATCGCGGTTCAAAGCCGCGCAGACCTGGTCATGATCGTCGCCGGGACGCAGCTGCGCCACCAGCCCATCGGCGTCGTCGCTCAGGGTCAGGTCTCGCGAACGCAAGACGGCGCGGGCGCGTGTCGGATCATCGACACGCAGCCCGATCTCTGGCGCCAGTTCGGCCTTAAGCCGGGCCAGTTCGCCCTCGACCACCAGCCGACCCTGATGGATCACGCCGACATGGGTGGCGGTCTGTTCGATCTCGCCGAGCAGGTGGCTGGACAGCAGGACCGTCGCCCCCGCGCGGATCGGCAGTTCCCGCAGGAAATGACGCATGTCGGCGATGCCGTCGGGGTCCAACCCGTTCGTCGGTTCGTCCAGCATGAGCACCGGCGGGGAACCCAGCAGGGCGCGGGCGATGCCGAGCCTCTGGCGCATGCCTAGGGAGTAGTCGCCGACGCGCCGTCCGCCGTCGCGCGTCATATCGACGACGTCCAGCACCCGATCGACCTCAGTCGTCGCCAGACCCAGAAGTCGCCGGGTCAGGTCCAGATTCTCTCGTCCCGAAAGATGGCCATAGAAGCCGTGCGCCTCCAGCAGGGCCCCGATCTTGCGGGCCGCGCCTCTGCGGTCCTTGACGACATCGACGCCGCAAACCCGAGCCACGCCCGATGAGGGCCGCAGCAGGCCGGTCAGCATCTTCATCGTCGTGGTCTTGCCAGCGCCGTTGCGGCCCAGGACGCCATAGACCGAATGATCCGGCACGGTCATGGACACGCCGTCCACCGCCCGACGATCCCCGAAAAGACGGGTCAGTCCCTCAGTCTCTATAGCCGCCATGCCCAACCCAATCTTTAACTCTTAGATAAAGTTGCGGCCCTCGGATTTTTAAGTCAAGATTAAAAACAAGACAGGTTTCAACTCGGAACAAGGCCCATGACCGCTGACAACCTCGCCCGCTTTCGGCTGATGTGCCGGCAGTTCCGCGCGCTTGCGATCTTCATGGTCGTCAGCGTCGGCGGCTTGCTGGCCCTGGCGCCGGTCGCCTTCTTCCTGGCGCAGGGAGATCGCCCGGTCCGGCTGCTGGTTGAACAAGTCCTTTGGGCCCTGCCCGCCCTATTCTACCTTTTCGCCGTCTGGTCGATCGGGTCGGCGATGGGGCAGTTGGCGAAGGGGCGTTTGATCCAGCCGACCTTATCGTCCGCCCTGCGTCGCGTGGGGTTGGCGCTTGGCCTTGGCGGAGTGCTCAGCGTCTTTGGCGTCACCAACCTGATGCGGCTGTTGGGTCTTACCCAGGGCGGCTTCGCCTATTTCGACATCGCCGGCATGACTCTGGGCATGATCGGCGGCGCCCTGTTCCTGTTGGGGCGCGTCATCGACCACGCCGGCCGAATACAGGCCGAGATGGACGAGATGATCTGAATGCCGGTTCGCGTCACCCTGAATGATCTGATGGTTCGCAAGGGCCTGAAGGCGCGCGACGTCGCCGCCCAGGTGGGCCTCAGCGAGACCCAGTTCTCGCTGTTTCGATCCGGCAAGGTGAAGGGCATAAGGTTCAGCACTCTGGCGCGGCTGTGCGCGGTGCTGGAGTGCCGCCCCGGCGACCTGCTGGACTATGATTTCGATCCGCGCGAGACGGAACCGGTCGAACCGGACGAGGTCTGACGGAACCGGCGCCCCGTCCGCCCATTAGATTTTCCTGACAAGCGGGAGCGGACCATGACGGATATCGACGACGCCATCGACGACGTGCGCGACGCGGCCGTGGATCTGTTGAACAGCGAGGGGCGGAGCGTGGCGCATGTGGCCGTAGGGGTGGCGCTGACGGTGGGGTTCGCCCTGCTGGCGACGGGCATAGCGTCAGGCGCATTCACCCCCAAACGAAAGCTGAAACATGTGCGCGACGGCGATCTGCCCATTACGGAGAAGCCGCGCGGCGCCTTCAGCCTGATCCTGCCGGCGGTGTTTTCGGCCACGACCCTGTCGGCGGTGCGGGTCTGGAACGCGCCGCATCGGCCCGAAAGGACGCGCGCCATGGGGCTTTGGGTCGCAGCCCAGACGGTCAACGCGGTCTGGCTGGGGTTGCGCCCCTCCACGATGTGGAAACAGGTGGCCGCCGCCATGTCGTCAGCGGGTCTCGCGGCGGCCTTCGCCCATGAGGCCCGCAAACTGGACGAGGGCGCCGGCAAGATGGCCGCCCCGACAGGCGGCGGCGTTCGGGTGGGCAACTTCCTTCATCGGAAAGCCGATCAGATGAACGAGCGGACCCTACACTAGGTCCGCCTTGCCCTTCTCGGGGGCTTCCTCTAGGGATCGCGCCCTATTCGCCACGCTCCAACCTGGGCGCGCGGGCGCAACCCCATTCCCGATGTGACCCCATGAAGATCAACGGCAACGCCATCAAGCCCGGCATGGTCCTGCAACACAACGGCGGCCTGTGGGTCGTCACCAAGGCCAGCCACGTCAAGCCCGGCAAGGGCGGCGCCTTCGCCAACGTCGAAGCCAAGAACCTCGAGACCGGCAACAAGCTGAACGAACGCTTCCGCTCGGAAGACAAGGTCGAGCGCGTGACCCTGGAGCAGAAGGACTTCTCCTATCTGTTCGACAACGGCGACAGCCTGGTCTTCATGGATGACGCCACCTATGAGCAGATCGAGCTGCAGAAGGACTGGGTCGGCGACGAGCGCATTCCCTATCTGCAAGAGGGCATGAAGGTCGTCATCGAGATGCACGAAGAGCGTCCGATCGGCCTGGAACTGCCCGATCAGGTCGTGCTGGAAGTCGCCGAGACCGAGCCGACCGTGAAGGGTCAGACGGCCTCGTCCTCCTACAAGCCCGCCATCGCCTCGAACGGCGTGCGGATCATGATCCCGCCCTATATGTCGGCCGGCGAGAAGATCGTCGTCGACACGACCAGCGGCGAATACGTCCGCCGCGCGGACTGAACTCCGACAGGTGCTGGCGAAGAGTGCTAGTGAGCAGAGGGGCCGGCGGGCCAAGGCGCTCCGCACGGCTTCCGCTCACCTTCTGCTCACCAGCACTATTCACTAGCACTTCCCCACGCCTTCCACGTCCCCCTTGAACTTCTCCGCATCTCCGGCCCTGAGCGGCTTTAGAGGACATGCGGACCAGGAGATTTCACAATGGCCCTCGCCTCCGCCCTGCTTCAGGTCATGACCGACGCGGTCCGCAAGACCGCCCGTCCGATGCTTCGCGACTTCGGCGAGGTGTCGCAGTTGCAGGTGTCGCGCAAGGGGCCGGGCGACTTCGTCACCGCCGCCGACCTGAAGGCGGAAGAGACCCTGTTCGAACTGCTGACCAAGGCCCGGCCCGGCTATGGCTTCCTGGGCGAGGAACGCGGCCTGGTCGAGGGAACCGACAAGTCCCACACCTGGATCGTCGATCCGATCGACGGCACGACCAACTTCATGCACGCCCTGCCCCATTTCGCCATAACGGTGGGGCTGGAGCGACGCGCGCCGGACGGGTCCAGCGAGATCGTCGCCGGCGTCACCTACAACCCCGTCATGAACGAGCTGTTCTGGGCCGAAAAGGGCAAGGGCTGCTATCTGAACGACCAGCGAATCCGAGTCTCCGGGCGTCGTGACCTGTCGGAAAGCCTGATCGCCACCGGCCTGCCCTTCATCGGCAAGTCGGGTCACGCCCAGGCCATCAAGGACATCCACGCCGTGGGCCAGCGCGTCGCCGGCATCCGCCGCCTGGGCTCTGCCGCCCTGGATTTCGCCTGGGTCGCCGCCGGCCGATATGACGCCTACTATGAGCGCAATCTGAAGCCCTGGGACGTGGCGGCCGGCATACTGTTCGTCACCGAGGCCGGGGGCCGGGTCACGACCATCGAGAACGACGGCGATCCCAAGACGGGCGTGTCGATCCTGGCGTCGAACACCGAACTGCATCCGCAACTGCGCAAGGTGTTGCAGGCGTCCTGAGGCTCGCTTCTGTCTCTTCCCCGCTTGCGGGGAAGTGGCGCGGCGCTTCTCCAGCGCCGTGACGAAGGGGCTCTTGCCGCATCACCAGCGGCCGGTGGGGCGTCAAGAACCCCTCCACCGGCGTAGGTTGTCCTCGGGCTCGCCTTCGGCGAGACCCGGGGGCGGTCCCCCTCCCCACTGCGCGGGGAGGAGACATTCATATCCTTGTCGCGCCGCGCCCCTATCCAGGGGGCATGATCCGCGCCATCGTCACCGCCCTCGCCCTCCTTGTCGGAACGCCGGCCATGGCCCAGCCGCTGATCATCGCCCACCGCGGCGCCTCGGGCGAACGGCCCGAGCATACGCGTGCGGCCTATCTGCTGGCGATCGAACAGGGGGCGGACGTGATCGAGCCGGATCTGGTGCTGTCCAAGGACGGGGTCTTCATCGACCGGCACGAGAACGAGATCAGCGGCACGACCGATGTGGGCGACCGGCCCGAGTTCGCGGATCGCAAGACCACCCGGACCATCGACGGCGTCTCGACCACCGGCTGGTTCACCGAGGACTTCACCCTGGCCGAGCTGAAGACGCTGCGGGCCAAGGAACGGCTGCCCGCCTTTCGGCCCGGCAGCGCCGCCTATGACGGGCGCGAGCCGATCCTGACCTTCGACGAGGTGGTCGCCATTGCGCGCGAGGCCTCGGCCCGGACGGGCCGGACCATAGCGGTGGCGCCCGAGTTGAAACACCCGACCTATTTCGCCGGCATCGGCCTGCCGATGGAGGACGCCTTTGTGGCCGAGCTGAGACGACTGGACCTGACCGGCGCCGACGCCCCGATCATCATCCAGTGTTTCGAGGTCGGGCCGCTGGAGCGGCTGTCGAGGCGGATCGACGCGCCCCTGGCCCAGTTGATCGCGTCCGAGGGCGGGCCCGTGGATCGGCCGGACCTGACCTATGCCCAGATGATCACGCCGGAAGGGCTGAAGGCCATGGCCGCCTATGCCGATTGGGCGGCGCCGGACATGACCCTGGTCCTGCCGAGAGACGCGGACGGGCGGACGACCGGACCGAGCGCCCTGGTCGCCGACGCCCACGCCGCAGGGTTGAAGGTGGTGATCTGGACCCTGAGGGCCGAGAACGCCTTCCTGCCCGCCGAGCGGCGCCGGGGCGAAGGCTTTGCGGACCACGGCGACATGGCCGGCTACGCCGCCGCCTTCTCCGAGGCAGGGGTGGACGCCGTCTTCACAGACTTTCCGGCCCTGGCGCGATCAGGACGCTCCGCGAATCCTTCGTCCAACTAAGGGTCTTCGGCTCAATCCGCCCGGAACTGAAGCTCGGCCAAGCGGGCGTAGAGGCCGCCCTGTGCGACCAGCTGGGCGTGGGTCCCCTCCTCCACCACACGGCCGTCGTCCATGACGACGATGCGGTCGGCGCGCAGGACCGTGGCGAGGCGGTGGGCGATGACCAGGGTGGTGCGTTCGGTCATGGCCTGATCCAGGGCCGCCTGGACCAGCCGTTCGCTTTCGGCGTCGAGGGCGCTCGTCGCCTCGTCCAGCAGCAGGATGGGCGCGTCGCGGACCAGGGCGCGGGCGATGGCCAGACGCTGGCGCTGACCGCCCGACAGGCTCTTGCCGCGTTCGCCCAATGGGGTGTCGAAGCCTTCCGGCAGGGCGTCGATGAAGCCCAGGGCCTGAGCCTTTTCAGCGACGGCGCGGGCCTCTTCCAGGGTGGCGGTCTCGCGGCCGAAGCGAATGTTCTCCAAGGCCGAGCCTGAAAACAGCGGCGTCTCCTGCGACACCCAGGCGAAGCGATTGCGAACCTCGACCGGATCGGCCTGGCGCACGTCCACCCCGTCGACCGAGACCAGACCGGTCTGCGGATCATAGAAGCGCAGCAGCAGGCGGAAGACGGTGGACTTGCCCGCGCCGGAGGGACCGACCAGGGCCACGGTCTCGCCGGGACGGACGGTCAGGCTGAACCCCTTCAGGGCCGGAAGATCGGGTCGGCCGGGATAGGCGAAATCGACGGCCGACATGGAGACCTCGCCGCGCGGCGGGGTGGGCAGGGCGACGGGCCGGGCCGGGGCGGCGATGTCGGGCGTGGCCCGCATCAGTTCCTCGATCCGCTCCATGGCGCCGGCGGCCTTCTGCACATCGCCCCAGCTTTCGCCCAGAGCGCCCACGGCCCCGGCGGCGAAGACCGACAGGAGGACGAATTGAAGAAGGGCGCCGGGCGTCATCTGACCGGCCACCACATCGCGCGCGCCCAGCCACAGGACCAGGGTCACGCCGCCGAACATGACGACGATGATCAGGGCCGTCATCCAGGCCCGCGCCCGCATCCGCTTCAGAGAGGCGTCGAAGGCGTCTTCCACCGCCGCGCCGAAGCGGGCGATGGCGCTGTGTTCGCGCCCGAAGGCCTGGACCGTCTCGACGGCGTCCACGCTTTCACCGGCGAAGCCGACGGCGCCGGCGAACCGGTCCTGGGAGGCGACGGTCAGCTTGCGGACCCGGCGGCCGAAAATGAAGATCGGCCCCAGCAGGAACGGCACGATCAACAGGACCAGGCCGGTCAGTTTCGGACTGACGAAGAACAGCAGCACCACCCCGCCGATCAGGGTCAGGAAGTTCCGCAGCGCATAGGAGACCGAGGTCGTCATCAGGGTCTCGACCAGGGCGATGTCGGTCGTCAGGCGCGACAGCACCTCGCCGGTCCGCATATGGGCGTAGAAGGAAGGGTCCAGCGTCAGGATGCGGCCGAACAGCCCCTTTCGGAGGTCGGCGATGACCCGCTCGCCCGTCCGTGTGACGTAGAAATAGCGGGCGGCGGTCGCGAGACCCAGGAACAGGGCGTTGGCCCCCAGCAGCAGGAACCAAAGGTTCAGGCGCGCGCCGCCGTCTTCAAATCCGTGATCGATGGCCCCTCGGGCCAGGGCCGTCAGCCCCAGTGAGGCGGTGGTGGACAGCAGCAGCCAGAAGACCGCCATGAGGGCGTGGCCCTTGTGCCGAAGCGCATAGGGAATCAGCCGCGCCAGGGGACGGATGTCCCGGCGCTTCGCCCGCTTCTCGCCCGCTTCAGACATCTGTTCGGCCAGGACGGCGCCGGCGCTGGGCCGCCCGTCCAGGCTGGCCGCGCCGGCGGCGCGCCCCGCAGGAATACTGGCGGAGCGGGCGGAGGCGGCGGATTGATCAGTCATTGCGACCGCCTCTTGCCCCGGAACGCCCCCCGGTGTAAACGCCGCCCCTCATTCCCGCCGGATTTTCTGGCGGGTTTCTCATTTCATGCGCAGCGACGGTCGGCATCGTCATCGCGCCCAGAGACCGGACGACGACCCATGAAGGCGGACACCCACCCCGACTACCACTTCATCACCGTGGTGATGACCGACGGCACGACCTATCAGACCCGTTCGACCTACGGGAAGGAAGGCGACAAGCTGGCGCTCGACATCGACCCGACGACGCACCCGGCCTGGACCGGCGGCAACGCCCAGCTGATGGACCGCGGCGGTCGCGTTTCGCGCTTCAACAACAAGTTCGCCGGCTTCATCAAGAAGTAAGCGCGTCCTGGCTGCGACACATCGCGGCAATCACGTCACGAAAAGCGCCGGTCCGATGGCCGGCGCTTTTTGTTTGCCTGGAACGTCGGTAACATGGACGGCGTTCAAATCAGCAAGAACAAGGGCGTCGGTTCACGGGGATCGGGCCATCGAGAAGCGGACGGATTATGAATAGACGGGAACTGGGTTTGGGCGTCGCAACGGCGACGATCGCCCTCGCCTCCGCTGCGCGGGCGCAACAGGTTTCCATCCAGCGCCCTGCGGCGGCCACCGCCTTCTACAACAGTTTCAACGATCAGATTTTGCGTCTGCCCGAAACCCAGCAACCGGACGTTCGCGCCTTTTATGAGATGAACGGCTGGCGGGCGGTATGGACCGGCGAGCGGATGCGCGCCCTGAACGCCGTCGCCGCCCGGGCCGAGCGCCACGGCCTGTCGGCGGGTGACTATTTCGACTTCGTGGGCCTAGCCGCCGATCCCGCCTCGGCCGATCTGCGCACGACGGCGGCGGCCCTGGCCTATGGCCGCGTCCTGGCCGAGGGCAAGGTGCGGCCCGAGACGGTCGAGGATCTGTGGGAAATGCAGAAAAACCGCGTGGACCTGCCGCGCGGCCTCAGCGACGCCTTGGCCCGCAACATCCTGCTGGACTGGTTCGAGGGTCTGGCGCCGACCGACATCGGCTATCAGAACCTGTCGGCGGGCTATGTGCGCTATCGCCGACTGGCCGCCGGCGGCGGCTGGCCCGCCTTCCCGGCCGGCCCGACGATCGAACCCAACATGAGCGACCGCCGCATCCCCGCCCTGATCGACCGGCTGACGGCCGAGGGTGATCTGACGGCGGCGCAGGGCGCGCGGCTGAAGGCCCAGGGCCTGACTTACGGCGCCGAGCTGCAACAGGCGGTCCAGGGCTTCCAGACGCGGCACGGCCTGGACGCCGACGGCCGCATCGGAACGGGCACCCAGCGCTCTCTCTCAGCCTCGGCCGAGGATCGGGCGCGTCAGATCGCCCTGAACCTGGAACGCCGCCGCTGGCTGAAGCGCGACGTTGCGCCCGAGCGGATCGAGGTCAACACCGCCGCCGCCATCATGGTCTATTGGAAGGATGCGAAGCCGGTGCATTCCAACCGCGTGGTGGTCGGCTCCGCCGAGAACCAGACGCCCAGCCTGGAGAAACCCTTCGCCTCGGTGGTCGCCAATCCGCCCTGGTATGTGCCGGCCGGCATCGCACGGCGCGAAATCCTGCCCAAGGGTCCCGGCTATCTGGCGGCCAACGACATGTATGTGGCCAACGGAACAGTGATCCAGCGCGCCGGGCCGAAGTCGGCCCTGGGCTATGTGAAGTTCGAACTGCGCGACAGCTACGCCATCTTCCTGCACGACACCCCGTCCAAGGCCGCCTTCAACCTTTCCGTGCGTCAGCGCAGCCATGGCTGCGTGCGGGTGCAGAACGCCGTGGAATTCGCCCGTCTGCTGCTGTCGCCCGATCCCGCCAAGCTGGCCGAGTTCGACACGGCCCAGGAGACGCGTGAGACCACTCGCGTGACCACCGGGCGCGAAATCACGGTGCGGCTGCTGTACTGGACCGCCTTCGTGGACGGTCAGGGGCGGGTCGCCTTCCGCGAGGACGTCTATGGCCGCGACGGCAAGCTGGCCCAGGCGCTGGGGATCGCCGTCAGCCTGCCTCGACCGATCGACGACGGGCGTCGCGACGCTGACGACGTCGGGCCGTAAGGTCGGGCTTTAGAGGCGTCAGCCCTTGAAGGCGGCTTCCAGCAGGCCCAACTGGCTGAGGACCGGATTCTGCGGCTGTTCCTCAGGCGCCTCCAGATACATGCGGCGGTCGAGATAGAGGGCGCGGTCGAACAGTTTTTCCGACCGGACCAGATATTCGACCAGGGCGATCGGCAGTTCCGCGTGGCTGGGCTGGCTCTCGATCTTGCGGTCGTTCAGACGATAGCGCGGCTCGCAGGCGGTCTCGGCCGTCATGTCGTTCTCGCGTACGGCCCGCTGCACCAGAAGCCAGGAGGCGATCTGCATCAGGCGCGTGGTCAGCTTCATGCTTTCGGCCGCATAGGCCAGGGCGGCCGAGCGGGACAGCATCTTGGAATCGCGACGGCCCTCTCCGTCCAGATAGGCCGCCGTCTCCTCCACCAGTTCCATGCCTTCGCGGAAGGTGCGGTCGAACAGTTCGGAACGGGTGAAATCCTGCACCTTGCGAGCGCGTTCGGCCCGGGCGGCCATGTCTTGATCGTCGCTCAGGGTCATGGGGGACATCATCATGAAGGTTAGGCTTGTTCCGACTTGGGGCCACAAACGGCCTGGGCCGAAGGGTTTGCAACCGTCATGCCACGGATTTGAGACGCGGGCGATCAGGGTCTAAAACTGAACAGGGCGTCGGCGGCGCTTTTCTTGGCCTGTTTCTTCTCGATCGCTGTCTGGGCGCGACTGATTTCGGCCGTCAGTGCGCCGATCCGCTCCTGCAGGTCTTCAATGGAATAGGGGTCCAGATCCTCGCGCTCAAGAGTGGTCAGGGCCTCTCCACGCCGCGGGCGAGGCTCGAAATCGTCGAACATGGTCGTCGCCTTTCTGCGCCTGTCATGGCCGAAGTCGGCCGGAACCCCTATCTGAACGCGCGGACAGCGACGAATGCAAGCGAGGCGACATGCGGCTTATCCAGATCGAGGGCGGTTCGGGTCCGGCTGAGGCGCTGAAGATCGCCGAACAGGCTGATCCGACGCCTGGCCCCGGCGAGGTGTTGATCCAGGTGCGCGCGGCCGGAATCAACCGGCCCGACCTGCTGCAGCGGCGGGGCGGCTATCCGCCCCCGCCCGGCGCCTCGCCTATCCTGGGACTGGAGGTCGCGGGCGAAATCGCGGCCCTGGGCGAAGGCGTGAGCCAGTGGCGCCGAGGCGACCGGGTCTGCGCCCTGCTGGGCGGCGGAGGCTATGCCGAACAGGCGGTGGTGGACGCCCGCCACGTTCTGCCGATCCCGGAGGACCTGTCCTTCGTTCAGGCGGCCGCCCTGCCCGAGACCGTCTTCACCGTCTTCGCCAATGTGTTCGAGGCGGGCGGGCTGAAGGCGGGCCAGACGCTGCTGATCCACGGGGCGACGAGCGGGATCGGGGTGACGGCGATCCAAATGGCCAAGGCGGCGGGCGCTGTGGTGATCGCCACCTCGCGCGGGGCGGACAAGGCGAAGGCGGCCCAGGCTTTGGGCGCCGATGTCAGCCTGGACGCCCGATCCGACGACCTGGCGGCCGCAATCGCCGAAGCGGGCGGCGTCGATGTGCTGCTGGACATGGTGGGCCGAGACTACGCCGAACTGAACCTGAAGGCGTTGAAGCCCGGCGGTCGCTGGGTGGTCATCGCATCCCTGTCCGGATCGGTGGTCGAAATCGACCTGATGCGGATCATGCTGAAGCGGCTGGTCCTGACGGGATCGACCCTTCGCAGCCGATCGGCCGATGAGAAGGCCCGGCTGACCGCCGCCGTTAAGGCGACGGTCTGGCCCTGGGTCGCCTCCGGCGCGGTGCGACCGCCGGTGCAGGCTGTCTATCCGCTGGACAAGGCCGCCGAGGCGCATGGCGCGCTGGAGGCCGGCGATCACATCGGCAAGTTCGTGCTGACGCCTTGACCGCCCTCAGCGATCCCAGCGCCCGCCGCCCCGCACCGGGCGCATCGAGGAGATGCGGTCGTTGAAGCCGTCGCTCAGGAAGCGGACGTCGCCTTCGACGATGCGGCAGCGCCCCCGGAACTCGGCGTCGGTGCAGACCTCCCATCGGCCGCGAACGCGCATGGAGCTGATCCGGTCGTTGAAGGGGGTGCGGCCCAGGTTGCGGTCCTCATCGACGAACTCGCGCGAGGCGCCGCGGAAGTTGGCGTTTTCATAGACGGTGATGGAGGTCCGGCCCCATCCTCCGTTCCAGCCGCCGCCCGAGCCGCCGCCCCAACCCCCGCCATTGTCTTCGCCGTTCCATCCGCCGTTCCCACCGGGATAGTCGGGACGACGATCTTCATAGTCCCCCCGCTCGCGGCCGCAGACCAGAAGGCCGTCCATATTGGCGATCTCTGCGTCTCCACACCGGGCCAGTTCGATCGAGGTGCCGCGAATGCGGCCCCGCATGTCGCGACAGTCGGCGTAAAGCCGTCCGCGGTGGGTGTAGGCCTCGGTGCAGGACCGGCTGTAGCTGCCGCGCGGGGCGACCCGCTGGGCGGTGATGTCCTGGCCGGAAGCCAGGGCGGCGGCCATGGCGGCGCCGAGCAGAATGGGCATGGTGGTTCTCCTCTCCCAAAGGCGAAAGCCTCGATTAAGGCGAAGGTTGCCGCACCTCGGATGAACCGTGGCTGTACGAGAATGTCGGGCGGCGTTTTCTTTTCAGGCGAATAGGCCTATATCGAAACCATAAGCGCCCGGTCGAAAGGCCGGGCGCCGTCGTATCCAACGTCTGCCGAACCCTCATTCGGCGGCCCCCACCCTACCGGAACGAACGCCCCATGAGCGACATTCTGATGCCCAAGGCCACTGCGGTCTGGCTGGTCGACAACACCTCCCTCAGCTTCGAGCAGATCGCCGACTTCTGCGGTCTTCATCCGCTGGAAGTCCGCGGCATCGCCGACGGCGACGTGGCCCGCGACATCCGCGGCGTCGATCCCGTCACCGGCGGCCAACTGACTCGCGAAGAGCTGGACAAGGCTCAGGCCGACGAAAACTATCGCATGAAGGCGATCGTCAGCCGCCACGCCGAACTGCTGAAGTCGGCCAAGCCTGCGCCGAAATACACCCCTGTGTCGCGTCGTCAGGATCGGCCCGACGCCATCGCCTGGTTCGTGCGCAACCACCCGGAAGTGACCGACGCCCAGATCGCCAAACTGCTGGGCACGACCAAGTCCACGATCGAGAGCGTGCGCAACCGCACCCACTGGAACAGCGCCAACATCAAGCCGGTCGATCCGGTGACCCTGGGCCTGGTCGGTCAGCTGGCCCTGGACGAGATCGTCAAGAAGGCCGCCGACAAGAAGGCCAAGGACGATCTGAAGAACGGCGGCGGCACCATCCTGCCCGTGGCCGAAGAGGTCGAGGAAGAGCCGGAATTCGTTCCCGAAGCCCGCCAGCGTCCCGGCGCCGAGCCGACGGCGGAATCGGTGTTCGGCGCCAAGGATTGATCCGTCCGTCGCGCTCGGGCTTGGCCTGAGGGCCCGGCGCCGTGCGCTGACGTCTTCGCACCAGCGGCGGATCATCCGATCCTCGGGTCAAGCCCGAGGATGACGGGAATAAAAACGGCCCCGGAGAGCGGTCTCCGGGGCCGTCGTCGTCTGAGCGTGCGCGACCCTCAGTGGGCCCGCTGCTCCAGAATGGTGATCTCTTCCTTCAAGCGAAGCTTCTTCTGCTTCAATTCCTTGACCTGCAGCGTGTCCACGGACGGATGGTTGAGTTCTCGCTGGATCGTCTGATCCAGCATGCGGTGCCGATTACCCAGTTCGCGAATACGAGCCTCGATGGTCATGGCTTGCGCCTCCGTTGGTTAGGGACCAGTAGAGTGAGCGCCCGGTTCGGCAGGCTGTGGAATCACATTCCAGTGACTGCTTTTCGTCCGGGCACGACGGAGGCTGGCCCCAAAAATGGTCGATGATGTGAACGGAGCCATACGGACTGCTCCTTATCGGATGGTGGTCGGAATTTCAGGGGCGTCAGGCGCGATCTACGGCGCGCGGACGCTGGACGCGCTGAAGGATTTAGGCGTCGAGACCCATCTGGTGGTGACCAAGGCCGCCCTGCTCACATTGTCGCAGGAGACCGATCTGTCGCCTGACGACCTGACTGCAAAGGCCTCGGTCGTTCACAAACTGGCTGACGTCGGGGCGACCATCGCCTCGGGCTCCTTCAAGACCTTGGGCATGATCGTGGCCCCCTGCTCGATAAAGACGATGAGCGAGATCGCCACGGGCGTGACCTCGTCGCTTCTGACCCGCGCCGCCGACGTGACGTTGAAGGAGCGCCGGCCGCTTGTGCTGATGGTGCGTGAGACGCCCTTCCATCTGGGCCATCTGCGGACGATGACGGCCCTGGCCGAAATGGGCGCGACCATCGCCCCGCCCCTGCCCGCCCTTTATGCGCGGCCGGCATCGATCCTGGAGATGGTGGACCAGTCGGTGGGGCGGACCCTGGATCTGTTCGGGCTGGACTGGAGCGCCGTGCGGCGCTGGGACGGGCTGAAGTGACCGCCGTCGAGACGCGCAGCCTGTGGGACTGGGCCGTCGCCGCCTATGGGCGACCCGGCGTCAGCGAAGCCTGCCTGGCCTTGCAGGACAGCCACGACCAGAATGTTCCCCTGCTGCTGTGGTCGGCCTGGGCCGCTGCGGCCGGCCATGAAGCCGACGCCGAGACGATCGAGGCGGCCTGCGACATCGCCCGCGCCTGGGACGGGGTGGTGGTCGCGCCGCTGCGCGCCGTTCGCCGCACCCTGAAGGCGCCCGTCCCCGACATCGAGGACGCGCCGCGCCTGGCGGTCCGCGAGAAGATCAAGGGGCTGGAGCTGGAGGCGGAACGCCATCTGCTCGCCGCCCTGGAAGCCCTGATCCACGAAGCGGACGACCACGCGCCCCGCGCGTCGCCGCGCCCTGCCTTGGAAGCCCTGGTCGCCACGGCGCGCCTCTGGGCGCCGGTGACGCCGCGCCCGGCCTTGCAGCGGCTGGCCGAAACCCTTTCCGCCTGAAGGTCGTCCGATTATGTTGGCTCTACCGACTGCAAGATGGACTGCACGATGAACGACGATGTGCCGGACATCACCGAGGAAGAAGCGGCGCTTCACGCCCGCGTCAAATTGCTGCGCCAGGAGCACGCCGACCTCTCGGCCTCGATCGACGCCCTGTCCGAGGCGGCCGTGCCTGATCAACTGCTGATCGCCAGGCTGAAGCGCAAGAAGCTGGCGCTGAAGGACGAGATCGTCAAAATCGAGGATCAGATCCTGCCGGACATCATCGCCTAAGGCCCAGTGGCTTGGGTTGCGCCGAACGGTCGCAAATGATAGCCATTCGCAGGAATGGAGGCCGATCATGGCGACCTTGAGTGACGGCTGGGACGCCCGCTATGCGGCGACCGCCGACTATGTTTTCGGCACGGCGCCCAGCCAGTTCGTGGTGACGCACGCCGACCGGCTGAAGCCCCGCAGTCGGATTCTGACGCCCGCCGACGGCGAGGGCAGGAACGCCGTCTATCTGGCCCGACTCGGCCACCAGGTGACCGCCACCGACATCTCGCCGGCCGCGCAGGACAAGGCAAAACGCCTGGCCGCCCGCGAGGGGGTCGAGGTGGATTTTCAGATCCAGGACCTCGAGGGGTGGACCTGGCCGGACGCGGCCTATGACGCCGTGGCGGCGGTCTTTATCCAGTTCGCGCCACCCGACTTCCGTGCGGCGATCTTTGAGGGAATGAAGCGGTCGGTGAAGCCGGGCGGCCTGATCCTGTTGCACGGCTATACGCCGCGCCAGCTGGACTACGGCACCGGGGGGCCTTCCCAGGTCGAACAGCTCTACACCCCTGAACTGCTGGAGGCGGCGTTCGGCGATTTCGGGATCGAGCATTTGCGCGCCTATGAGGCCGATCTGGACGAAGGGGCCGGCCACAGGGGCCGTTCGGCCCTGATCGACCTGGTCGCTCGACGCCCGCTGGATTAGGCCCAGCCCCATCCCGGCCCGATCAGGGTCCAAAAGTCGCCCCAGCCTAGGAGCATAAGCGCCGCTTCCAGGAGCATGACGGTTTCGAACGCGCCCGCGCGTGTCGCTCCATGCTCCGGCTCAATCCAGAGCCTGTCCAAGCTGGAGACGCCGCCGAATGCGACGCCTGCTGACCGACGCGCCCCTGGCGCGTTGCAAAAGCCTATTGATCCACGGCGGCCAGACCGCCGCCTTTGCGACCGTGGCCCTGCTGGCCGCCGCCGCCGCCCCCGGCGTGACGCGCGAAACGGCGCCGACAGTTGCGGCCGAGCCCGTCGCCCCGCCGGTGAAGGCTCAGGTCGAAAATGCCGGGCCGGTGATGCGGGAGATCGGGTTTTCCGCCCCCGTGCGCGGCTATGCGATCAACTCCCCCTTCGGCCTGCGCAAGCTGGCGATCGAGGCCCGCGCCCGCGCGCACAAGGGCGTGGACATCGCCGCGCCAAAGGGAACGTCGGTCTTCACCGCTGCAGAGGGTCGGATCGTCCGCACCGGCTATGAGGCCGGGGGCTACGGCGCCTTCATCGAGGTGCGCCATCCGAACGGCCTCAGCACCCTTTACGGCCACCTCAGCCGCATTGATGTGGGCAGCGGCGATCTGGTGACGAGCGGACAGCGAATCGGCCTGGTCGGCTCGACCGGCTATTCGACAGGCCCCCATCTGCATTTCGAAGTGCGCCGCAGCGGCGCCCAGGTGAACCCGGCCAAGATCGTGGGCCGCCATTTCAAGGTGGCGGTCAAGGCGAAGGACTGATCCCGGCGAAAGATTGCCGCGCCCTTCTTTGCAGCCTAACCTTCTGCAAGCTTTTTGGAGGGGCATCATCATGAACAGAATCGTCGCCGCCGTCGTCGCGGCCGTACTGGCGGCTACGCCCGCCGCGGTCGCCGCCCAGGACTATGGCCGGTACAGCGATGCGGCCGCCCAGACCGAACTGTCCCGCATCGCCGATGTGCAGATGGCGGTCATGATGCCGATGCGCGACGGAGTCGGACTGGCCACCAACATCTATCGGCCCAAGAACGCCCAGGGACCCCTGCCGACCGTCTTCATCCGCACTCCCTATAATGAGCTGGCCTATAACCCCCGCACCACCCGCAGCGCCCTGACCTGGGTCAGCCGCGGCTATGCCCTGGTCATTCAGAACGAGCGGGGGCGCTATTTCTCGGGCGGGGACTATCAGATCCTGGGCTATCCCCAGACCGACGGCTATGACGCCCTGAGCTGGATCGCGGCTCAGCCCTGGTCGAACGGCAAGGTCGGCACCCTGGGCTGCTCGTCTTCGGCCGAATGGCAGCTGGCGCTGGCGGCCCAGAACCATCCCGCCCATGCGGCCATGGTCCCCCAGGCGTCGGGCGCGGGAATCGGCAAGGTCGGGCGGTTCCAGGAACAGGGCAACTGGTACACCGGCGGCGTGCCGCGCAATCTTTTCTTCGTCTGGCTGTACGGTGTCGACAATCCGCTTCGCGCCCAGATCCCGGCGGAGACGGACCAGGAGACCCGCGCCCGCATCGTCCGCTACAACGACTTGGACGCCAAGAAGCCCGAGGTGAACTGGCCCAGCCAGATCCGCCATCTGCCGGTCGATGAAATGCTGAAGGACCTGGGCGAGCCGCCCGCGACCTTCGAGGAACTGATCGCCCGCACGCCCGCCGACCCGGCCTGGCGCGAGGGCGGCCTCTATCACGACGACATGGGCTGGGGCGTGCCGGCCCTGTGGTTCAACAGCTGGTACGACGTCTCCATCGGGCCGAACATGGAGCTGTTCAATCACGCTCGCTCGACCCCCCAGGACCGCGAGGCAGCCGAGAACCAGTATGTGGTGGTGGGGCCGAACAATCACTGCGCCTTCGCCGGGCTGAAGGCCGGGTTCCGCTCTGGCGATCGCGACCTGGGCGACGCCAGTTTCGACGCGGACGGCCTGGTCCTGGCCTGGTTCGACCGCTGGCTGAAGGGCGAGCGCCGCGCCTTCCCCGACAGCACCCCGCATGTCCAATATTTCAACATGGGCCAGAACGAATGGCGCACCGCCGCCCAGTGGCCGCCGGCCGGCGTCCAGACCGTGCGGATGTATCTGCGATCCGGCGGGGCGGCCAACAGTCTGAACGGCGACGGCCGGCTGAGCCCCGAGGCGCCGCCGGCGGGCGAACAGGCCGACCGCTATCGCTATGATCCGATGAACCCGGTCCAGACCATCGGCGGCGGCGACTGCTGCAACGGCGGGCTGGTCACGGCCGGCGCCTTTGACCAGCGTCAGATCGAGGCGCGCAACGACGTGCTGGTCTATACCTCGGAGCCGCTGACCGAGCCGATGCAGGTGACGGGCTTCGTCGATGCGGTGCTGAAGGTGTCGTCATCGGCGCCCGACACCGACTTCGCGGTCAAGCTGGTGGATGTGGCGCCGGATGGGACGGCCTATATCCTGGGCGACACCATCATGCGAGCCCGCTATCGCACCGGCTACGACCGGCCCACCCCCCTGACGCCCGGCCAGATCGCGACGGTGCAGCCCACGCCGATCACCATCAGCAACACCTTCCAGCCGGGCCACCGCATCCGGGTCGAGGTGACCAGCTCCAACTTCCCGAAATTCGTCCGCAATCTGAACACCGGCGGGCCGAACGAAAGCGAGACCCAGGGCCGGGTCGCCGACAACGCCCTGCATCACGCCGGAGACGACGCCTCCTACATCGACCTGCCCGTCCTGAAATAGGGCGACGGGGCGGAAGCGGCTGGCCTGAACCGCTTCCGCCTTGCTAGGCTGGCTGCAATCATAAGGGGAGACGGAATGACGGCTGCGTTGACGCTGGAAAGCGTGAGCAAGCGGTACGGCGGTTTCGACGCCGTGCGCGACCTGAGCTTCGAAGTGCCCAAGGGCTCGATCTGCGGCTTTCTGGGGCCGAACGGGGCGGGCAAGACCTCAACCCTGCGGATGATCCTGGGGCTGCAACCGGCGACCTCGGGCCGGATCGACATCCTGGGCGCGCCGGACGGGCGGCTGGTCCGCGACCGGATCGGCTTCCTGCCTGAGGAGCGCGGTCTCTACAAGAAGATGACCCCGGTGGAGGCCATCGCCTTCTTCGGCGCCCTGAAGGGCCTCCCCTCCCACGAAGGCAAGAAGCGCGCGAGGCAGTTGCTGGAGCAGCAGGGCCTGGGCGCGGCGCAGAAGAAGAAGATGAAGGAGTTGTCCAAGGGGATGGCTCAGAAGGTTCAGTTGATCGCCGCCGTGGTGCACCGGCCCGAGTTCGTCATCCTGGACGAGCCCTTCTCAGGCCTCGATCCGATGAACCAGCAGGGGCTGGAGGAGATGATCCGCGGCCTGGCGGCGGACGGGGCGACGGTCCTGTTCTCGACCCATGTGATGCAGCATGCCGAACGGCTGTGCGACAAGGTGGTGCTGCTGGCCAAGGGGCGTAAGGCGTTCGAAGGCACGGTCGAGGAGGCCAAGGCCACCTCCCCCCGCGTCCTGGACCTGGAAGGCGCCATCTCGCCCGAGGCGGCCGGCGCCCTGCCCGGCGTGGCGGGGGTCGAGACCCTGTCCGATCAGGACGGGGTGCGCCGACTGAAGATCGTGCTGGCGGCCGGCGCGGGGGGCCAAGACACGCTGAAGGCCGCCTTCCTGAGCGGGCTGGACGTCCGGGGCTTCGCCCTGAAGGAACCGACCCTGCATGACGCCTTCATCGGCCTGACCGGCGACAATCCCGATCAACCCGCCGTCCGCGCGGAGGCGGTCCAATGAAACGCACCCTGCTGATCGCCCGCCGCGAATATGTCGCCTACGCCAAGACCGTGGGCTTTTGGCTGTCGCTTCTGGCCTTTCCGATGTTCGCCGTCCTGGGCGGGGGCATCCCCCTGCTGATCCGCTCGGCGGAACCGATCAAGGTAGTGACGGTGATCGAGGACGGTCCGGCGGCGACCGGCCTGGCCGCCGAGGTGCGCGCCGCCCTTCAGGAAGAGAAGGACCGTCTGGCGGAGCGGGTGCAGGAAGCAGCCCAGAAGGGCCAGGCCGCGGCCGGCCGCGCCGCCGCCTCCATCAGCGGTCCGAAGATGCGGCTGATCGACGCCCCGCCCGCCCTCACCGTCGCGGCGCCCGGCGCCGCACGTGAGGCGGCCTTGCGCGAGGTGCTGGACAAGGATGCGTCCAAGGACCGGCGCGTGGACGCCGTGGTCTTCTTGAGCCGCGTCGACGGCAAGCCCCAGGCCCAGGTCTGGACCGCGCGGGCCATGGACAATGACGTCGCCGACTTCGTCCGCAACGCCCTGCGGACCGGCTATCGCGACCAGGCCCTGACCGCTGCAGGCGTCGCCCCGTCCCTGGTCGAGCAGATCGAATCCTTCAAGCCCGAGGTGAAGGCCTTTTCGCCCAACGCCGCCAGCGGGGGCGAGGTGTCGATGCGTGATCGAATTCCGGCCTTCATCGGCCTGGGCGCCGGCTTCCTGCTCTGGTCGCTGGTGATCACCGGCGCCTCCATCCTGCTGAACAGCGTGATGGAGGAGAAGTCGAACAAGATTCTGGAGGTGCTGCTGTCCTCGGCCTCCGCCTCGGAAATCCTGACGGGCAAGGTTCTGGGGGTGGCGATGCTGACCTTGACGGTGCTGGCGGTCTGGGCGGGAATCGGAACCTCGGTGCTGACGTCGGCCTCGCCCGATACGGCGGCGACGATCGGCCAGGTGCTGTTGGACGGCGGCCTGGTCTTCTATTTCATCGCCTATATGGTCGGCGGCTATCTGATGTACGCCGTGCTGTTCGCGGCCATCGGCGCCTTCTGCGAGACGCCGCGCGACGCCCAGACCCTGATGGGGCCGATCATGATGATCCTGGTCGTGCCGATCCTGGTCATGCAGATGGCCCTGACCAGCCCTGATGCGCCGGTGGTGAAGGTCCTGTCGTGGATACCCTTCTTCACCCCCTTCCTGATGAGCGCGCGGGCGCCCAGCGATCCGCCCCTGATCGAGGTCGTTCTGACCTTGATCGGCATGTTCGCCACCGCCGCCCTGATGGTCTGGATCGCTGGCCGCGCCTTCCGCGCCGGCGCCCTGTCAGACGTGAAGCTGAGCTGGAAGACGTTCGGACGGGCGGTGACGGGACGGGGATGAGGCGCCGCCTCCTCTCCGCCTCGCACCACGGAGGCGACAAGAAAAAGGCCGCTTCCCGAGGGAAGCGGCCTTTGATCTTTCGGCCTACGCCTGAGCCCTTTCGGGCTGAGCCTTAGCGGCCGCCGGGGACGCGCGGCTTGGGCGCAGGCAGCAGGCCTTCGCGTTGGGCGCGCTTGCGGGCCAGCTTGCGGGCGCGACGGACGGCCTCGGCCTTTTGGCGGGCGCGCTTTTCCGAAGGCTTTTCGTAGTGCACGTGGCGCTTCATTTCACGGAAGCTGCCTTCGCGCTGCATCTTCTTCTTGAGGGCTTTCAGCGCTTGATCGACGTTGTTGTCGCGGACGAAAATCTGAACCAGGGGTATCTCTCCTTTGGCCGCCCGCCGCGTCCTTTCGAAGGGAGACGGGCAGACAAATAAAATCCTCTCCCGGGAGCGAGGCTCTCGGATGAAGGCGGGCTGATACACGAGCCCGCCGCGTCTGTCCAGTTCGTCGCAACCATTCTTCCAGGCTCGAAACCCCGAAAAGACGGGCGTATGATCCGCCAATGACACAGACCGACGATTGGGCCGATCAGACCGAACAGACCGTGCTGGACGCCGCCGTCGCCCGCGCCCCCGCCCTGGGCTGGAACGCCCGATTGGTCCGGGAGGCGTGCGAAGCCTGCGGCCTCTCGGTGGGGGATGAGGAACTGCTGCTGCCCAACGGCGCGCGGGATCTGGCGGCCCTGCTGTCGCGCCGCCACGACGCGCGCGCCCTGGAGGCCCTGGGCGCCGTCGATCCCAAGTCGCTGAAGATTCGCGAGCGAATCGCCCGCGCCGTGTCCGAACGGATGGAGGCCGGCGCCGCCGATCTGGAGGCGACGCGCCGCTGCGCCGCCTTCCTGGCCCTGCCGACCAACACCGATCTGGGGCTGAAGCTGGCGTGGGAGACGGCCGACCATCTGTGGCGCTGGGCTGGGGATGAATCGACCGACTGGAACCACTATTCGAAGCGGACCATCCTGTCGGGCATACTGATTCCCGCCCTGACGATGCGCTGGTTCGACGGCAGCGAGGCGGCGGAAGCCTTTGTCGCTCGCCGCATCGAAAACGTCATGGCCTTCGAAAAGTGGAAGGCGGGGAAGGATTTCGAGGCGCCGTTCCGCAAGGTGACGGATGTGCTGAGTCGCATCCGTTATGGGGCGCGAGGTTAGGCGCTCGTCTCGCCGCTTTCGCTCCTTTGTCGCTGCGCAGCGTTGCATTCGAGACGGGTGAGCGCCAGCTAAGCTTCAGTCCCAGGAGCGATGCGCATGGCCGACGAGATTCTTCACACGACCGCCTTGAACGCGATCAACCAGAAGCTTGTGGCGGATGGGGAACGCCTGCCCGCTGTGAAGTTGAAGGACGGCAGCACGGTCCAGACCGGCACGGTCGCCACCATGTTGCTCAACATCGAACATTATAATCAGGGCGCACGGGGCGATGTGGAGCGCCAGTTGGAACTGGCCGTGCCCACACTGGCCAAGATCGGCCTGTTCGACCTGTTCAGCCCGCACGAATGGTGCGCCGGCGACAATCCGGGACGAGCCTTCGTCGGGCGACTGGCGCTGGCTCACATCGTCGACGAATCGGGTCGCTGACCGAAGCGATCGCCACAGACGGCCTCAGACCGTCCCCAACACCCGGTTCACATGGGCCATCTTGCGGCCCGGTCGGGCCTCGGCCTTGCCGTAGAGGTGCAGCCGTTCATCGGCCTTGGCCGACAGGGCGCGCCATTGATCGACCTCGTCGCCCAGCAGATTCTTCATCTCGATCCGGGCATGGGCCGCCGTGGGGCCGAGGGGCCAGCCGGCCACCGCGCGGATATGCTGTTCGAACTGGTCACAGACGCAGCCGTCCTGAGTCCAGTGGCCGGTATTGTGGACGCGCGGGGCGATCTCATTGACCAGCAGAACGTCGTCTCCGAGGTCGAACAGCTCGACCCCGATCACGCCCACATAGTCCAGACCGTCCAGGATCGCCTCGGCGATGGCGCGGGCGCGCACCTGGGTCTTTTCGTCGACGGCGGCGGGGGCCAGGGTCGTGCGCAGCACCCCGCCCTCGTGCCGGTTCTCGCCCAGCGGATAGACCGCCATATGACCGTCCCAGTCGCGCGCGGCGATGACCGACAGTTCGCGCACGAAGGTCGCCCTGGCCTCCAGGATCGCCGGACGGCCGCCCAGGCTTTCCAATGCGGCGGGCGCGTCTTCGATCGCGTGAATCCAGACCTGGCCCTTGCCGTCATAACCTTCGCGCCGGGTCTTCAGCAGGGCGGGCAGGCCCAGTTCAGTCAGGCCGATGACCAAGTCGTCCAACGTATCGACCACGGCGAAATCCACCGTCGGGGCGCCGACGGCGTTCAGGAAGGTCTTTTCGTCCACCCGGTCCTGCGACACGCGAAGCGCCGTCGGCCCCGGCGCGACCAGGGCGCCGGCCTCGGCCAGCCGCTCGATGGAGGCGGCCGGCACATTCTCGAACTCGAAGGTCACGACGTCGGCGGCGCGGCCGAGCGCCGTCAGGGCCTCGGGATCGTCATAGGCGGCGACGATCTGGCTATGGGACACGCGGCCCGCAGGGCTGTTCGGTTCCGGATCCAGGATCACGACGTCGAAGCCCAGGCGCGAGGCGGCCTGGCTCAGCATCCGACCCAGCTGTCCTCCGCCGAGGATGCCGAGGGTGGAGCCTGGGGGAAGCGGAAGCTGGGGCACTCAGTCCTCGACGGTTTCGGCGACGGAATCGGTCAGGGCGGCCCGGAAGGCGGCGAGGCGCTGGGCCAGGGCTTCATCCGACAGGGCCAGGATCTGGGCAGCGAGGATGCCGGCGTTGGCGGCGCCCGCCTCGCCGATGGCCAATGTGGCGACCGGGACGCCGGCCGGCATCTGCACGATCGACAGCAGACTATCCATGCCCTTCAGGGCCTTGGACTGAACCGGGACGCCCAGCACCGGCAGGTCCGTCATCGAGGCGGCCATGCCCGGCAGATGGGCGGCGCCCCCGGCTCCGGCGATAATGACCTTGAAGCCCGCCGCCTTGGCGCCGGTGGAGAACTCGACCAGTCGCTGCGGGGTGCGGTGGGCGCTGACGACCTTGGCCGTCCAGGCGACGCCCAGCTGATCCAGCTTGTCGGCGGCCAGCTTCATCGTCGGCCAGTCCGAACGGCTGCCCATGATGATTGCCACCGGCGTTGCGGAAGTCGCCATAGTTCAAGGCCCCTCGCGGAAAGGCGCCCGTTACAGCACACGGGGCGCCGCCGCAACCGAACAGCGCCGGTTCATCGCCGGAATCCGCGCCGCGCCGCCTTCAATCTCTGCCGTCCAGCCTCTAACATCGACCTATCGCGCGTCCGTCTGAGTCGCGCCGCCGGAGCCTGCCTGCGCCGTGACCGACGTGGCCGAACACGACCTGACCGCCGAGATCGCGCGCCTGCGCGCCGAGCTGGACGCCTGGAAACAGCGCGCGGCGGCGGCCGAGGCGGCGGCCGATCACGACGTCCTGACCCCGGCCCTGAACCGTCGAGGCTTCGTCGCCGCCCTACAAAGGGCCATGGCCTATTGCCAGCGGCATGAGGTGCCGGCAGTCCTGCTTTATCTGGATATGGATGGGTTCAAGGGGGTCAACGACCGCCTGGGTCACGCCGCCGGGGATGCGGCGCTGGTGGCCGTTGCGCGGATGATGATCGGCCATCTGCGGGAATCCGACGCCGTGGGCCGCCTGGGCGGTGACGAATTCGCCCTCTTGATGCTGAACGCCGGCCAGGAAGACGGGCGGGCCAAGGCGCGACAGCTGGCCGAGGCTCTGGAGACCGAAGGCTTCGTCTGGAACGGCGAACGCACCCCCCTGGGGGGCTCTTTCGGGGTCCGCGCCTGGGACGGCCATACGGACGCCGAGGTCTGGCTGACCGAGGCCGACGCCGCCATGTGGGTGCGCAAGAAGGGGCGCTGAGGCCCCTTCCCCGCCTTCCGTCCTACAGGGGCAGGCGCAGCTGGACGCCGCCCATATGGCTGTCGGCGTGTTCGCCGTAGCGACCACGATAGGCCACCGACACCTTCACAGGGCCGACCGAGCCCTCCACCCCCGCCGAGGCCAGGAACTGGCCGCCGAAGGGTTCCTCCACCTCACGCTCCAGCACCTGGGCCGGATTATTGTACAGGCCGACGCGGACCGGATCCGAACTGTCGTCCAGGGCGTCGCGATAGCCGCCCTCGGCGAACAGGGCGAAACGGCCCATCTCCGCCTCGGCCCGCAAAGCGACCTCGCCGCTGATCGCCTTCATCTCGCGGTCTTCGTACTGGTACTGGGCGGCGACGCCCTGCTCCCAATAGCCGTCGACGTCGCTGGTCGCCCAGGTGACGGCGGCGCGAGGCGACAGGGCCACGCCCCCCATCTCGAACCACATCCCGCCCTGCAGCCGCGCCCCGGTGCTGAGCGCGCGCGTCTCGGCTGTGTGAACGAGAGGCGCCAGGCTGGTGAAGCGCTTGATGTCGTCGATATTGTCGCGCGCCACCCCGACCGCCGCATTGACGAACAGGTCGCCCGAGCGCCAGCCGCCGTACAGGTCCAGGCCGAAACTTTCGACGCTGAAGGTCAGGGCTTGGCTTTCGACGTCGCTGGTGCGGGCCGTCCCGGCCATGCCGAAACGCCAATGCTCCGACGGACCGGCCTCCAGGGCGATGCGAGCGCCCCAGCCGTCGCTGGACGATTCCGTGACCGAGCCGCGCGCATCCGTCTCGACGCTGTCGACCATGGCCGAGGCGGTGATCGCCACGCCCGCCTCCCAGGCCTCGCGGCCGGACAGGGCCTCGCTGGCCGCATCCAAAGCGTCCTCCCGATGCCGGAAGGCGGTCTCGCCCTGCAAGGCCGCCTGGGAACCGATATCGCCATAATAGAGGTAGTCGGTCGCCAGTCGGGCGATGATCTGGTGCCCCGTCGCGGTCGGATGCACCCCGTCGAAGTAGAAGTAGCTGGCGGGATTCGAACAGCCCGTCACCCCGTTGAAACAGGCCTGGGTGACGTTGGTCACACCGAACTGGCCGGGATTGGCCGCCAAGGTGTCGCCGATCTTGAACAGGTCCATCATAATGATGTTGCTGCCCGGACGGGCGGCCGCCGTTGTGTTCAGGCCCGTTTGCAGGGCGGTGTTGAAGGTCGTCACCGCATAGTCGGCCAGGGGCGCGGCCGTCGTACCGCGGAACTGCGGCGTCAAACTGAGCTTGGGTAGGTTGGTCACCAGTATGGTCCCCGCCCCCGCGCCGGCGACGCTGTTGACCAGGCTGTTGACGTTGGCGGCGGCGGTCGTGGCGACCGGCGTGATGGCGGCGACCGGGTTGGACGAGGCCCCGGCGGCGGGCAGCCCCTGGAAGATGTCGTTGGCGCCGCCCAGGACGCTGACCAGATCGGTCGCGGCGAACCGTCCGCCCCGACTGGTGTAGGCGGCCAACTGGGTCAGCATGCCGGGCGGCGGGCCGGCCGACGAATCGGTGCGGGCCCCGCCGAAGGCGTAGTTGATGCTGCCGCTGACCGAACCGTTGAAGTTGACGGCGTTGAAGCCCAGCAACTCCGTAAAGACCGGGCCGGTGGAGAACCGGCCTTGATAATAGGGCGGCGACGGCGGCTGCGTGCCGCCCGAGGCCAGATAGAGATTGCCGTTGTCGCTGAGGCTGTCGCCGAAGACGACCAGGCGATTATAGGTCTGGGCCGAGGCCGAACCGGCGAAGGCGCAGGCGGCAAGCGCCAGGGCCGCGGCGGCGGCGCCGTTGAGATAGCGTGACATATGTTCCTCCCACAGCCGTCTGTGTCGCGGCCGTTAAGCCGGAGGATGCGCCACTCTGCGCAGAGCGCAAGATGCCGTTACGTCAGTATCCGGCGGAATATGTCGGAAACGCCTAATGCAGGGTGCGGAACTTCAGGGTGCCGGGCACCGTCTTCAACGTCCGCAGGCCCTCGGGATCATAGTCCCGGTCCACGTCGGTGATGACATAGCCGGTGCGCTCGTCCGTCTTCAGATGCTGCCCCAGGATGTTGAGCCCCGCCGCCGCCAGGGCCCGGTTCAGCTCGGCCAGGACGCCCGGCTGGTTCCTGTGGATGTGCAGGATGCGGTGCGCGCCGGAGACCTCGGCCAGTTGCACATTCGGCAGATTGACGCTGAAGGTGGTGTCGCCCCGGTTCAGATAGCCCAGCAGACGCTCGGCCGCGAACTCGGCGATGGCTTCCTGGGCCTCCTCGGTCGAACCGCCGATGTGCGGCGTCAGGATCATGTTCTTCAGCCCCTGAAGCGGGCTTTCGAATGGGTCGGAATTGGTGCGCGGTTCTTCCGGGAAGACATCGACCGCGGCCCCGGCGATCCGGCCGGACCCCATGGCCTGGGCCAGGGCGCCGACATCGACCACATGGCCGCGCGACAGGTTCAGGAACAGCGCGCCCTCCTTCATCCGGGCGAACTGGGCCGCGCCGAAGATGTTGGAATTCTCACGCCGCCCGTCAACGTGCAGGGTCACCACGTCGCTCTCGGCCAATAGGGCGTCCAGCGACCGCATGCGCCGGGCGTTGCCCAGGGCGAGCCGTTCCGACAGGTCGTAGAACAGCACCCGCATGCCCAGGTTCTCGGCCAGCACCGACAGCTGGCTGCCGATGGCGCCGTAACCGACGATGCCCAGGGTCTTGCCGCGCAGCTCTTTCGATCCGGTCGCCGACTTGTTCCATTTTCCGACGTGCATGGCCGCAGACTTGTCGGGCACGTCGCGCATCAGGACGATCATCAGGCCGACGGCCAGTTCCACGACCGAGCGGGTGTTCGAATAGGGGGCGTTGAATACCGCCACCCCGTGATCGGCGGCGGCCTCTAAGTCGATCTGGTTGGTGCCGATGCAGAAGGCGGCGACGGCCATCAGCCGGTCGGCCTCCTCCAGCACCCGGCGGCTGACCGTGGTCTTGGAGCGGATGCCCAGCACATGTACGCCCTTGATGGCGGCGATCAGATCGTCCTCGTCCAGGGCGCCCTTCATGGTCTCGACGGAATAGCCGGCCTCCTCCAGCCGCTCGACGGCGACGGGGTGGATGTTCTCCAGCAGCAGCATCTTCATCCGGCTGCGCGGAAAGGACCAGCGGCCGGACAGGCCCTCGGCGTGCAGCACCTCGTCCAGGGATGCGGCTTCGGCGTCGGCGACCTCGATCACCGACGGACGACGCGCGACCTCGGTAAAGGCGTAGAAGGCGTCCGCCGCCCCGGCCAGCTTGACCTCGGCGTCGTTCCAGCCGTCGCCGACCATGACGACGCGACCCGACAGGTTCAGCCCGTGAATGACCGCCTGCTTGCCGTCGGCGTGGGACAGGGGATTGGCGTCGTCTACGCCCGTCACCCGCCCGTCCGCGTCATAGATCAGGTCGTTGCACAGCACCCGGTCGGGCGAAACGCCCAGCAGTTCGGCCACCGGCGCGATCACCTCGCGGAAGCCGCCGGACAGGATGACCACCCTGCCCTTGTGCTGCTGGAAGAAGTTCAGATTGCGCCGCACAGAGGCGGTCAGCCGGTCGGGCGCGCGCTCCGCCAGGGACTGCACATGGTCGCGGGTCAGGGGCAGCAGGGCCAGACGCCGACGCAGCGCCTCCCCAAAAGCGAGGTCGCCCGCCATGGCCTGATCGGTCAGGGCGGCGATCTCGGCCCGCGTCGCCTCAGCCTGGGGCGAGTCCGCCAAGGCGAGGTCGGCCAAGGCTTCCAGTGTCTCGAAATCGACCAGGGTCGAATCAAAGTCGAAGATCAGGGTGGGGCGCGCAGTCATGGAGCGCGTCTTAGCCGCCTTCGCGCCTGCGGCAAAGCCGAGGTGTGCTGAAGAAGGCGATCAGTTGCGCTTAATCCTTGCCGCCCGCCGCGATATTCCGAGCTGCGGACGGCAAGAAATCTCAGAACCGGGCGATACGGCGCACGCGGCTGTCCGGCCGGCGGCTTTCCAGAACGACGGCGCCGATCGCAGCCGCAAGGGTCGCGACGGCGAGCAAGGCCCCGCCCTCCCGTGCATGATCCCGGGCGTAGGCGCCGGCTTCATCGGCGTAGTGACGCGCCTTCTTGCCCTGTTTCTTCAGCGCCTTCTTGGAGCCCTTGCGAGTTGCGTGGAACCAGCCGTCGGCGCGGGCGCGGGCGTAACGGGCGCCGTCGGCGGCCCGGTGACGCGCTTCGCGCGACCATTCGCCGGCGCGCTCGCCAGCCCATTCCCCGGCGTCTTCGGCCCGGTGGCGGAAAGCGTCCACGGCGTCATGCAACCGGTCGCGGAGATCGGCCGTATCGACCCAGCCGCGGGGATTCATCCGCATCTTGATCCGCTCATAGCGGGTCGGGCCGCTGCGCTGCGACAGATAGATGGCCAGACCGGCGCCGACCAGAAGGGCGGCCAGGGTTCCGGCGCTGACGCCCGGATGTTTGCGAACTTCGTCCAAGGCGTTGAAGTTACGGACCATAGGATAGTGAACCTCTTCATCCAGACCGTTCGCGGTCGGGTCACGGCGCCCGCCGTCGTTCGGCCGATAGGCGGAACGGCGGTTCCGCATCAGCGAAGGAGCGAACCGCGCCAAAAACGGTTCCGCCCCACCCGACCGGATCAGATAGAAAGATGCCTGGCTTGGGCGCAGGCGCAAGCCCTTGAGGCGCGGCCGGCGGGATGTTGGGGGCGCCTCTTACCAAGCCGGTCTCGGGCGCCTAAATAGCCCCGATCCCGAAATGACGCCTTCCAAGGACCTTGCCGTGACCGATCACGCGCCCCAATCCGCTGTTTCCGACGACCTGGCCGCCGCCTTCCAGATCGAGGGCTGGCCCGTGCGCGGTCGCCTGGTTCGGCTGGGCGCGGCGATCGACACCATACTGGCCGCCCACGCCTATCCTGAGCCGGTCGCCGCCCTGCTGGGCGAAGCCTGCGCCCTGGCGGCCCTGATCGGCTCCAGCCTGAAGTTCGAAGGCCGGCTCCTGGTCCAGGCCCAGGGCGACGGGCCGGTGCGCTATGTCGTCGCCGACTATGGCACGGACGGGTCTCTGCGGGGCTATTGCCGCTATGACGAGGACGAGGTGGCGGCGGCCTCTCAGGGCTTCGCGCGGCCGGGCGCCCGGACCCTGCTGGGTCAGGGCGTTTTCATCATGACCCTGGACCGCGGTCCTGATTTCGAACGAACGCAAGGCATCACCCCGATCGAGGGCGAGAGCCTGTCCCTGTGCGCCGAACACTATTTCCAGCAGTCAGAACAGGTGCCGACCAAGGTGCGCCTGGCCGTCGGCTCAGTCCAGACCGGCGCCGGGGTCCAGTGGCGCGCCGGCGGGGCGATGATCCAGATCATCGCCGGCGACGAGACGCGCGGCTCGACCGAGGAAGTCTGGGACCGCACCCGCGCCCTGTTCGGCACCCTGGCCGACGACGAACTGATCGACCCCACCATCACGCCCGAAACCCTGCTGTTCCGCCTGTTCCACGAGGACGGGGTCCGGCTGGAGGGTGCGCGACCGCTGACGGCCGTCTGTCGGTGTTCCAAGGACCGCATCGCCTCGGTCCTGGCCTCCTTCGACCCGGCCGAACGGGCCGAAATGATCGAGGACGACGGGCGTATCCACGTCACCTGCGAATATTGCGCCACGGTCTACGCCTTGGAACCGGACGAGGTGGTGGCGGCCCAGATCTGATCGGGCATTCAGGCATGGTGTTTGCGACCTGGGGGACGGAGGACCGTCCCTCTGACCGAATTCGAGACATCGCCATGAAAACCGCCATCGCCGCCGCCGCCGCACTGGCCGCTCTGAGCGTCGCGCCTGTCGCCTTCGCCCAGACCGCCACCACGACCACCACCAGCAACACCTGCCGCCCCACCGACCCCTGCTATGACGCAGTCTGGAGCAAGTCGATCGCCAACACCCAGCGCATCGACGGCACGAACTCGATCTTGAACGCCACGGTCAACACCACAATCGGTCACGCCGCCGACACCGTGACCGCCGCCGCCACCTCCATCGGCAACAACTTCAAGGCCGAGGGCCGGTCGGTCGAATCCCTGTCTTCGCACCAAGTCTTCCAAGGCGAGGCCTACGCTACGCTGAACGCCAAGATCGGCGACGCGGCCTCGGACGTCACCCTGAACTCCAGCGCCATCGCCAACAACACGTCGGTGGACGTGGCGCAGGCGGGCCGCATCGATCTGAACCAGCAAATCCTGAACCGCGATCCGTCGGCCGTGGTCAACGCCGAGCTGGGTTCGGTCGGCGGCGATCTGACCGTCAGCGCCATCGCCGGCGGCAACATCGCCAATGTGACCGCCGACGTGGCCAACCTGTCCTCCAACCAGTTCGCCCACGCCGCGCCTCTGAACGCCGTGACGAACCTGTCGGTCGGCGCCGTCTCCGGCAAGATCGACGCCGCCGCCACGTCGATCGGCAACAGCCTGACCGTCAAGGGCTTCTGATCCTACGGCGGGACGCGGCCGCGGTCGCGTCCCGCCGTAGGATCAGGCGAGGAGACTTAAATGAGACACCGGCTGCTTGCGCTCTCCGTTCTGAGCCTTCTCGCCGCTGCAAGCGCGGTTCAGGCCCAGTCCAGCGTCGCCCAGATGGAGGCCGGATACGGTGGGGCCCGCCGCACCCTGTCCACCGCCTTCAATCCGTCCACCCGTGATGCGAACAACAACCGCGTCATCATGAACGGGGTGATCCAGGACGGTCAGGGCGGAAGCCAGATCAACGTCAACGCCAACGGCCAGACCTCCGGGGCGGACTTCTTCCGCTCCGGCGCAGACAGCTTCACGGCGGGGGCCCTGACCGCCAGTTCGACGGCGATCGGCAATCAGATCAACGTCAACGTCAACGGTTCCTGGAACACGGTGGTGCTGGATTCGACACAGATCAACAACGCCCCGATCAATGCGACCACCACAGTGACCGGACGCAACACGACCGGACAATAGGTCTTCGATCAGGGAAGGCTGGACGCCCGTCGGTTCGCCGACGGGCGTTTTCGTTTTCCGGGCGAATTTCTCGCTGGCCCGAACGGTGCGTTTCAACCGTCGAGAGACCTAAGACTGTTCAGGAACGACACATGTCGCCGATCGCCCTTCGCGCCGCCGCGCTCGTTATCGCCGCTGGTCTGGGACTGACGCCCGGCCTGGCGTCGGCTGAGACGCGCCAGAACTATGTCCCGCCGATCGGCGACGCCCCTGTCACCTCCAATCCGACTCCTTATACACCTGCCTTGACCTGCCTGGCGGAACGTGCGGCGGGGCGCCCGGCCCCGCGCATCTCGGTCGGCCGGATTTCCGACCTGACGGGGCGCGTGGATTTCGACACTGGCGCCAAAATCCCGCAGGGCGCGGCCCTGTTCGCCATCACCGCCCTGGGTAAGGCGGGCGTTCCCGTTGTCGAACGGCTGGACAATTCCGTCGCGGAGATCGAGCTGAACTACGCCCGCCAACATCTGTTGTCGGACACCCCCGAACGGGCGGGCTCCGACCCTCAGAACTTCCGCCCCATCTATGCGGGCCAGATCGCGGGGTCGCAGTACTACATCGTCGGCGGCGTCACCGAGCTGAACTACAATATCGCCTCCTCCGGTCTGAAGGCCACGGTCGGAGAGGCGGCCGCAGCCGGGGTGCGCGGCACGGCGTCCACGACCGGCTATGTGATGAACGTCGCCGTCGATCTGCGCCTGGTGGACACCCGCACACAGCAGGTGATCGACATGGCCTCTTTCCAGAAACAGGTGACTGGGCGCGACGCCAGCCTGGGGCTGGTCGGGACAGTCGGAGACTACGGCGCCAATCTGAACGGCGGACGCGGCGCCATGGAGCCTTTGCAAGCGGCGGTGCGCACGCTCGTCGAGCGGGGCGTATTTCAGCTGATCGCCAATCTTCAGGGCGGGAACGCGACCGCCGACTGTCTGAACCCGGCCGCCAATCCGTCCGGTCCGACGCTGCCGACCTACGCCGCCCTGCCCGGCTCCTGACGCTTTCCTGAATCTTCACGGATTTGGGGTATTCGAGGCGCCATGCAGCGCCTGTCGATACAAATGACCGCCGCCCTGTGCGTCGCGGCCGTTGGAATGTCCGGCTGTGTCGGCGCCCATTACGATCCGGCGACCGGGCTTTACGCCCGCACCCTGGGGGGCGCGCCGGCGACACCGAACCCGACGCCCTACACTCAATCGCTGGAGTGCCTTGCACGGGCGGCGCGCGCCCAGAGCCTGCGCGGGCCGACCTTGGCCGTGGGGGCCATTTCGGACCTGACCGGCAAGAACGACTGGGACACTGGACGAAAAGTCAGCCAGGGCGCCGCGCTTTTCGCCATGACCGCCTTGGGCAGGGCCGGACTGCCGGTGGTCGAACGCTATGACCGCTCCGTGTCCGACATCGAGCTGGCCTACGCCCAGACGGGGGCTGTGTCCGGGGCCCTGATCGGCGAAACGACGCCTGCCGCGACGATCGCGCCCCGGACGCCGTCGGAACCGGACCCCGAGGTGGTCTCGACCGTCGTTCCGGCCGATGCGACGGCTCTTGCCCCCCGACCGGTCCTGACCGGTCAGATCGCGGGTTCGCGCTACTACATCGTCGGCGGCGTCACCGAGCTGAACTACAACATCCGATCTTCGGGCGTCGACGCCGCCGGGGGCGAGGTGGACAGCCAGGGCGCCAAGGGCAGTTTCCGCAACAGCGCCTATGTGATGAATATCGCCATCGACCTGCGCCTGGTGGATTCCGTCAGCCAACAGGTCGCGGCCGTCGCCTCCTATCAGAAGCAGTTGATCGGCCGAGAGATCAAGGCCGGCGTCTTCGACTTTCTGGACGGCAACGTCTTCGACATATCGGGAGGCGCCAGCCAGTTGGAGCCGATGCAACTGGGGGTCCGCACCCTGGTGGAACGCGGCGTATTCGACCTGGCCAGCCACCTCTATGGATTTGACCGGTCCGCCTGCCTGCCCGACGGACTGGAGAGCGAAGACGGGGTCACGCCTCTGCTTCCCCTTGGTCCGCATCACATCCTCATGGCCGAAGACGCGGCGCCCCGGATCGCCCGTGCGGTAGAGCCTGAAATCGAGCGACGCCTTGAGGCGGCGACGCCCATTCCCCTCCCCGTCCAGACGGCGTCAAATCGATCGGTTCAAGCCCATCCGGGGCCGGTGATCGAGCCCGGCACCTGGCGCGTCCGGCGCTGAGGGCTGATCAGCCTTCCAGATCCAGCGAATAGCCGGCTGAGCGGACCGTGCGGATCGGATTGGCGCTGTCGTCGCCGATGGCCAGGGCCTTGCGCAGACGGCCCACGTGGACGTCCACTGTGCGCGCCTCGACATAGACGTCCGACCCCCACACGGCGTCCAGCAGCTGCTCGCGGCTGAACACCCGGCCCGGATGCTGCATGAAGTGATCCAGCAGGCGGAACTCGGTCGGCCCCAGATGGACTTCCTGCCCAGACCGCTTCACCCGATGGGAGACGCGGTCGATGATGATGTCGCCGTGGTTCAGGCGGTCGTCGGCAAGACCCGGACGGATGCGGCGCAAGACGGCGCGGATGCGGGCGATCAGCTCGACCATCGAGAAGGGCTTGGTCAGATAGTCGTCGGCGCCGGTATCCAGCCCCCGCACCCTATCGCTTTCCTCGCCGCGAGCCGTCAGCATGATGATGGGCAGGTTGCGCGTCTCGGCCTTGCCCCGGATGCGACGGCAGACCTCGATGCCCGACAGCTTGGGCAGCATCCAGTCCAGCAGAACGAGATCGGGCTGGCGCTCGTCGATCTGGAGCATCCCCTCCTCGCCGTCGGCGGCGACGGTGACGTCGTAGCCTTCCTTTTCAAGGTTGTACTGAAGCAGGGTCGCCAGCGCGTCCTCGTCTTCCATCACAAGGATATAGGGCTGCACGTCGGGTCTCCGGTCTCGGGTCAGTGCGTCGAAAGGTTCGGCGTCGGATCGGAATCTTCGGCCGTGGGTTGGGCGCGCGGGCGTTCGCCCACGATGTCTTCGCCGGTGATTTCGTAGTGCACGGTCTCGGCGATATTGGTCGCGTGGTCGCCGATCCGCTCCAGGTTTTTGGCCATGAAGAGCAGATGGGTGCAGGCCCCGATCGTGCGCGGGTCGCCCATCATATAGGTGAGCAGTTCGCGGAACAGGGCGTTGTAATGCTCATCGACCTCGTCGTCGGTCTGCCAGACGGCGACGGCGCGATCCAGCTCTGAGGCCGTATAGGCGTCCAGCACGTCCCGCAGCCGGGTCGAGACCAGCCGCCCCATCCGCTCGATCGACCGGGTCAGGGGTTGCATGGGCTCGCCCTCGGCCAGGATCAGGGCGCGCTTGGCGATGTTCTTGGCCAGGTCGCCGGTGCGTTCCAGGTCGGTCGCGATCTTCATGGCGCCCAGGGTGCGGCGCAGGTCGCTGGCGACCGGCTGGCGCAGGGCGATCAGGCGAATGGCCTTCTTTTCGATGTCACGGTGCAGGGCGTCGAGCTTGAGGTCCCGCTCGACCACGGCGCGGGCCAGGGCGATGTCGCGCCGGGCGACAGAGTCGATCGCATCTGCGACCTGGGCCTCGGCGAGACCGCCCATGCGGGCGATCTCGGCCGTGATCTGATTCAGCTCGTCGCCATAAGCCTTGACCGTGTGCTGGTTCATTAGCCGAAGCGTCCCGTGATGTAGTCCAGGGTGCGCCGCTCGCGCGGATTCTGGAAGATGTCTTCGGTGTCGCCGGTCTCGACCAAACGCCCCATGTGGAAGAAGGCCGTGCGTTGCGACACCCGGGCAGCCTGGGCCATGGAGTGGGTGACGATGACGATGCAGAACCGCTCGCGCAGTTCGTCGATCAGCTCTTCGATCCGGGCGGTGGCGATGGGATCAAGCGCCGAGCAGGGCTCGTCCATCAGGATCACTTCGGGGTTCACGGCGATGGCGCGGGCGATCACCAGACGCTGCTGCTGGCCGCCCGACAGGCCCATGGCCGAGGACTGAAGGCGATCGGCGACTTCATCCCAAAGGCCCGCGCGTTTCAGGGCGCTTTCGACCACGCCGTCCATCTCGGACTTCGCCGAGACCAGGCCGTGGATCTTGGGGCCGTAGGCGACGTTTTCGTAGATCGATTTGGGGAAGGGGTTCGGACGCTGGAACACCATGCCGACCCGCGCGCGCAGCAGGACCGGGTCGATGGAGCGGTCGTTGATGTCTTCGCCGTCCATGGCGATCCGCCCCGTGACCTTGGCCCCGGAGATGGTGTCGTTCATGCGGTTCATGGTCCGCAGGAAGGTCGACTTGCCGCAGCCAGAAGGACCGATCAGGGCCGTGACCGTCTTGTCTGGTATGTCCAGCGACACCTCAAAGAGGGCCTGTTTGCCCTCGTAGAAGACCGAAACGTCGCGCGCGGCGATCTTGATCGGGCCGGTGGGCGGCGTAGCCACGACCGTCTGGTCCGCCTGGCGCGAAGATTCGGCGGCGGCCTCGATCCGGTCTGCGTCGCCAGCCGTTTCGGACGCTTCGCTCACGGCCGCAGGCAGAACCTGACCGCCCATGCGCACGGCGTCGGTCGGATCGGCCGTCCCGGCGCCGGTCTGGTCTTCAGCAGAACGGAAGATGCGAGTTTTCATGCTCTTACCACCGGCGCTCGAAGCGCCGCCTCAAGATGATAGCCGCCGCGTTCATGATGATCATGAAGACGAGCAGAACGATGATCGCCGCAGCCGTGCGTTCGTGGAAGGCGCGTTCAGAGGCGTTTTCCCAAATGTAGATCAGCGACGGCAGGGCGCCGACCGGCTGGTCGATGGCGTGCGGCACGCCCGGCACGAAGCTGACCATGCCGATCAGCAGCAGGGGCGCGGTTTCGCCCAGGGCGTGGGCCATGGAGATGATGGCGCCGGTCATCACGCCCGGCATGGCCAGGGGCAGAACGTGGCTGAACACCGTCTGGGTGCGCGAGGCGCCCATGGCCAGGGCCGCCTCCCGGATCGAGGGCGGCACCGCCTTCAGCGAGGACCGGGTGGCGATGACCAGGGTCGGCAGGGCCATCAGTGCCAGGACCAGGCCGCCGACCAGGGGACTGGCGCGCGGCAGGTGCATCCAGTTGATGAACAGCGCCAGGCCCAACAGGCCGTAGACGATCGAGGGCACGGCTGCGAGGTTGTTGATATTGACCTCGATGATGTCGGTCAGCCTGTTCTTGGGCGCGAACTCCTCCAACCAGACCGCTGCGCCGACGCCCAGCGGAATGGCGATCAGGGCGGTGACCATCAGCATCAGGGCCGAACCCACCACCGCGCCCAGCACGCCCGCCAGTTCCGGCTGGGTCGAGTCGCCGTTGGTGAACAGGGCGGTGTTGAAGTGCGCCCCCACCACCCCCTCGGCCTGCATCCGCTCCAACCAGGCGATCTGCCGATCCGTCAGACGGCGCTGGTCTTCAGGGGTCGATTTCGAAATCTCGCCTTTCAGATACAGGTCCGCATCGTCCGATAGGGGCGCGGCCAGGGGCACGGTCTCGCCGATGACGTCCGGGCGTTTGGCGACTAGGTCGGCGGCGACGAACTTCAGCTCGGACGAGAACAGGCCGCGCATTTCGGCCGAGGCGCGACCGGCAGCGTCGTCCTGAACGCCCCAGCGCGCCAGCTGCTGCTCGGCGGCCAATTGCTCGAAGTTGGACCCTTGAGGATAGGCCCGATCCACGCGGGCCGGGTCCATATAGACCGGGACGGTCACCGTATGGGTGTAGAAGGCGGTGTGCCCCTGCTCCACGATCCGCACCAGAAGGATGGCCAGGAACAGGACGGCGGCGGCGATGGCCAGACGGCCATACCATTTGAACCGCGCCTCCTTGGCGTGGCGTCGTTTCAGCCCGGCGCGCAGTCGGTCCAGCCGCGTCCTGTCGGTCGCGCCGGCGAGGCGATCGGAGGTCGCGTCAGTCATATTGTTCCCGATAGGTCTGCACGATGCGGTGGGCGACGATGTTGAGCACCAGGGTCGCCATGAACAGGGTCAACCCCAGGCCGAAGGCCGACAGGGTCTTGGCGCTGTTGAACTCCTGGTCGCCGGTCAGCAGCGTGACGATCTGGACCGTGACGGTGGTCACCGTGTCCAGCGGATTGAAGGTCAGGTTGGCCGCAAGGCCCGCCGCCATGGTCACGATCATGGTCTCGCCGATCGCGCGCGACATGGCCAGCAGCAGGGCGCCGGCGATGCCCGGCAGGGCGGCCGGCAGAAGAACCCGCTTCACCGTCTCCGACTTGGTGGCGCCCATGGCGAAGGAGCCGTCGCGCAGGGTCTGGGGCACGGCGTTCAGAATGTCATCCGACAGGGAGGAGACGAAGGGGATCAGCATGATCCCCATCACAGCGCCGGCCGTCAGAGCCATCTGGTTCTGCACCAGGGCCAGATAATGACCGAGGCCGTCCAGCGGTCCGCCGATCAGAAACAGCCCGATTTCATTGAAGAAGACCCGCAGGAGCGGCCCCACGGTCAGGGCGGCGAAGAAGCCGTAGACCACCGTCGGCACCCCGGCCAGAATCTCCAGCAGCGGCTTGACCACCGCCCGCGTGCCGCGCCCGGCGTATTCCGACAGATAGATGGCCGACAGAAGTCCGATCGGCGCGGCCACGCACATGGCGATCGCCATGATCAGCAGGGTGCCCGCGAACAGGGGCACGGCGCCGAATGCCCCGGTCGATCCCACCTGGTCGGCGCGGATGGCGATCTGGGGGCTCCACTGGGTTCCGAACAGGAAGTCGAAGATCGGGACCCGCTGGAAAAAGCGGAAGGAGTCGAAGGCCAGGGAGGCGATGATGCCGATCGTCGTCAGAACGGCGATGGCGGAACAGACGAACAGGGCGCCGTACACCCAGCCTTCCACCCGGTTGCGCGCGCGTGTCTGGGGACGGATTTGGGTCATGGCGAACAGACCGCCCAAGACGGCGGCCAGGACGGCGGCCAGTCCCCCGCCCCACTTCAAGGTGCGCTCGATACTGACCATGCGGCGCGCTTCGACCGGGAGCTGCTCGGCCAGGGGCCGTTCCCAGATCTGAAGGGCGGGCTCGCCGCGACCGAGGCGATGGGCGTCGGCGAAGAAAGCGTCGCGACGGAACGGATCCAGGGCGGCCACCTCCGGCGGCGTGTCCACTGCGGTCAGCTGCCGCTCCAGGGGCGCCGAGAACAGACTCATCAGCACCAGAACCAGCAGGGCCGGCGCGGCGACCCAGATCAGGGCGTAGGCGCCATGCTGTCCGGGTCGCGAATGCGGCTTGGCCCCGACGGCGCGGCGGACGGCCAGGGCGCGACCGCCCAGATAGGCGGCGACGCTGAGCGCGACGAGGATCAGTAGGTAAATCCAGATCATTCCGGGTCCGAGGCGGTCAGGCGCGAATCGAAAGAAGGCCGGCGATCCGGCGGCTACGCGGCGCGACTACTGCCCGCGAATGGTCAGCGGAATAAGACGACTTAGTGACAGTTCCATAACAGCGCAGATGGCGCGGCGCGGCGATCAGGAGGCGGCGCGAACATCCCGCCGTTCGACCACCATGGGGAACCAGGCGGTAAAGGCGGCGCCCAGACCCGGTGCGCTCTCCACCACCAGACCGCCCTCGTGGCGATTGACGATGTGTTTGACGATGGCCAGGCCCAGTCCGGTGCCCTGGCGCTCGCCGCTCTTTTGACCTTCGACTCGATAGAATCGCTCGGTCAGTCGCGGCAGGTGCTCGCGCGCCATGCCCGGCCCATGATCGCGCACGGTGACGGCTGCATAGAGGACGCCCGCAGCCCGGTCCGGCGTGACCAGCGGCAACCGCGTCGCGCCCGGCATGCGGGACGACCAGGCCTCGTCGAACGACAGGTCCGAGCGCACCGAAATCTCCACTGTGCCCCCGGCGGGTGAATATTTGACGGCGTTGTCCAGCAGATTCTGGACGACCTGGAGGATTTCGTCGCGGTCGCCGTTTATGGAGGCGCGTGTCTCCCCGCGGTCCAGGGCCACGACGATCTGTTTGGCCTGGGTCAGAATGCTGACGGCGTCGACCACGTCGGCCGCCGCGCGATCCAGATCGACCCGGCCTGACGGCGGAATATGTTCATTCAGCTCGATCCGGCTGAGCGACAGAAGGTCGGCGACCAGACGCCCCATGCGATCCGCCTGGGCCGACATGATGTCCAGGAATCGATCGCGCGCTGCGGCGTCGTCGCGCGCGTGACCCTTCAGGGTTTCAATGAAGCCGCTGAGCGAGGCGAGCGGCGTGCGCAGTTCGTGGCTGGCGTTGGCCAGGAAGTCGACGCGCATCATCTCGGTGCGGCGCGCGGCGGTCTCATCGCGCAGGACGACCAGGGCCAGGGGATCGCGCCCCTCCGCGGCCTCGGTGGACAATGGCCGGGTCCAGGCGCGCCAACGCCGGTCCCGCTGCCCGCCGGTGGTGTAGTCTGTCGTGCGCGAGACGTCGCCGAAGAGGGCTTCGTCCACAGCTTCCAGCACCCCCGGCTCACGGATCACCTGGACCAGCAGCGCGCCCTGACGATGGATCCGCAACAGGTCGCGCGCGGCCTTGTTCGCCATCACGATGCGCCGACCGGCGATGTCGTCCGGCTCGCCGCCGCTGACGATCAGAACAGGATCGTCCAGGCTTTCGAACACCCTGTCGAGCAGGTCGGCGGTGACGGGATCGGTCGCCCCGTCCGCAGGCGCGCCCTCCGGCGTCGGCGTCGGCGCCGGCGCCGGCGACTGGGCGTTCAGCAGCCAGGCCGATCCGGCCACCACCACCGCCCCGCTGACCAGCCATCCGGCGATCTGAGGATGGACGAAGGCGAGACCCAGCAGAACCCCCACCGCGATCGCGATGCTGATGCCTACCGTCCACAATCGAGACGTCGAGGTCGGCGCCACCGGCGAAGGCGAGGAATCATAGGACATGGGCGGCGCGAGACTCGCTCGAACGGTTGGGTAAATCCCATCCTTGCACGGATTTTGTGACGCCGCGCCGACAGGACCGGCGATTTTTCCAAGCCTGACCGCACGGTTTGTTTAGGAGTTTTAGGCAGGCTGTCGCCAAAGGGGGAACTTCCTTGGTTCGGACGATGGACGCGGTCCTGTACGGTCACGACTGGCGGCTCAGCCTGCTCGCCGTCGCCTTCTGCTTTGCGGGAATGGCGTCGACCCTGCAGTTGATCGAGCTGACACGCCGGCGGGACGTCAAGACGCGCTGGCGGCTCGCCGTCGCCGCCGGCATCGTCGCCTCGCTCACGACCTGGGTGGCCCATGTCCTGGCCATGAAGGCGCTGGCCGCCCGCCTGGGCGGGACCTATGACGTCGGCCTGGCCCTGGGGTCCAGCATATTGGCTATGGCGATGATCGGCTTGGCCGTCGTCGTGGCCCTGGCGCGAGGACGGCTGTGGCGGACGTTTGCGGGGCTGATCGCCTTGTCCGGCGTGGCGGCCATGCACTATCTGGGCATGGTGGGTTTCCAGGCGTCCGGTCGGATGGAGTGGCGGTCCGATCTGGTGGTTCTGTCTATCGTCGGCGGCATGGCCATCGCGGGCGCAACCGCCTTCCTGCATCGTCGGGGCAGCCTTCCTCGCCTGTTGTTGAGCGCCGGCGGGGCGGTCGCCGCCATCATGTTCCTCCATGTCATGGGTACGGCGGCGCTGAGCGTGACGCCCGATCCGGCGGCGGGACGGCAGGCCGCCTTGTCTCCAGAGGCGATGCGCCCCCTGATCATCCTCGTCTTTCTGGCCGTCGGCGGAACGGGCGGGGTGATCGGGGTCATGGCCTATATGACGCGGGCGGGAGCCCTGGCGCGCATCCGCGAGGCGGTCGAAGCCATGCCGGACGGCCTGGCCTTCTTCGACGCCGACGATCGACTGGTGCTGTGGAACGCCCGCTATGCCCAGGTGAACCCGGAACTGGGGCCGCTTCTAAAGGTCGGGACCCCCTTCCTGGACCTGATTCGGATCGGCATGGACGAAGGGCGGTATGACGACGCCATCGGGCGCGAGGACGAGTGGATCGCCGAGCGGCTGAGGGCGCGCCGCGCCGCATCCTCCTTCATTGAGCAGCAGGTGGCTGGCGACCGCTGGCTGCGGATCCAGGACCGCCGGACGGCGGAGGGTGGGACCGTCACCGTCTGCAACGACATCACCGACCTGAAGCACGACGCCCGCGCCCTGGGCGAGGCGCGCGACGCGGCCGAGGCGGCCAATGTGGCCAAGAGCCTGTTCCTGGCCAATATGAGCCACGAGATTCGCACCCCGCTGAACGGCGTCATCGGCCTGTCCCAGGCTCTAGCCAAGACGGAACTGACGGCCGAGCAGCGCGAAATCCTGGATCTGATGCAAGCCTCCGGCCAGACGCTTCGGACCCTGCTGAGCGACATTCTGGATCTGGCGCGGGTCGAATCGGGCAGGCTGGAATTGACTGAGGACGCCTTCGAACTGGCTGGCGCGGTGCGCGAGGCGGCCCAGCTCTATGCCGAGAACGCCCGCGAGAAGCACCTCGGCTTCCATGTGGACATCGATGTCGAAGACGGGCTTTGGGTCATGGGCGACGTCGTGCGCCTGAAGCAGATCCTGACCAATCTGATCTCCAACGCCGTCAAATTCACCAGCCAGGGCTTTGTCGGCCTGACCGTCCAGCGTGGAGCGGACCATGCGCGTGGGCCGACCCTGCGCTTCACCGTCGAAGACACCGGCATCGGTTTCGACTCAGCGACGAGAGAGCGTCTGTTCCGACGCTTCGAACAGGCCGACGGCGGCATTACGCGCAAGTTCGGCGGCTCCGGCCTGGGGCTGTCGATCTGCCGCCAGTTGGCGGAGATGATGGGCGGCGACCTGGATTGCGAAAGCGAGCCCGGGGGCGGCTCGGCCTTCATACTGACCCTGCCCCTGTCGGTCTGCGACGCTCCGGCCCAGAGCGAACCCCAGGCCGACCCTGAAACGCCGGCTCGCCTGCGCCGTCCCGTGCGGGTGCTGGTCGCCGACGACCATCCCACCAACCGTCGGGTGATCGAGCTGATTCTAGCCCAGACCTCGGTCGAGCTGTGCATGGTCGAAAACGGCGCAGAGGCCGTTGACGCCTTCCGTCTTCGCAGCTTTGACCTGGTGCTGATGGACATGCAGATGCCGGTGATGGACGGCCTGACCGCCACCCGGGAGATTCGACTGCATGAAAGCGCGACCGGGGCGGCGCGAACCCCGATCGTCATGTTGACGGCCAACGCCATGCCCGAACATGTGGCGGCGGGTCGCTCGGCCGGAGCGGACCACCATCTGGCCAAGCCGTTCAACGCCGCCGAACTGCTGGCGATCGTCATCGACCCCGCCGCCCTGCCGAAGATCGACGCTCAGGCGGCGTGATTCCGCTGAGCGGTCGCCGATCCGGTCTCAGGCGGTTGCACATCCGTCATGATGCGTGTAATAGCCCGCGCTCTTGAATTCGAGGGTTCATGACCCCCGCCGCGCGGGCCCAGGGTTGGCGCGGTGTTTCCGTTGTTGTTGAGGCGAGCCAGATGGCCGAGATCATTCTGAACGTGGACGTCCGCGAAGGCGTCGGCACCGGTGGCGCCCGCGCCGCCCGTCGCGCCGGTTTCGTGCCGGGCGTCCTGTACGGCGGCGACAAGGCCCCCGTCGCCCTTTCGGTGAACGAGAAGGACTTCCGCAAGTCGCTCTACACCGGCAAGCTGCTGGGCCATCTGGTGACGCTGAAGTACGGCGAAGAAACCCAGCCGGTCATCGCCAAGGACGTACAGTTCGACCCGGTGTCGGACCGTCCCCTGCACTTCGACCTGATGCGCGTCGATGAGCACGCCCCGGTCAAGATCGAAGTGCCCGTGCACTTCAAGAACGCTGACGAAGCGCCGTTCGCCCGTCAGGGCGGTTCGCTGGAAGTCGTCCGTCACGCCGTTGAAATCCTGGTCAAGGCCGACAGCATTCCGGAAGAACTGGTGGTCGATCTGGCCAAGGCCCAGATGGGCGACACCATCCGCATCTCGGACATCGCCCTGCCCAAGGGCGCCCAGCCCACCATCACCGACCGCGACTTCGTGATCGCCACCATCAAGGTCTCGTCCGCCGCCCTGTCGGCCGCCGCCGACGAAGCCGCCGAGGCCGAGACGACCGAAGGCTGAGCCTTCGTCGCATCGCCGGAACCAAGCCCCGCCCGGCTCGCCGCGGCGGGGCTTTTCTTTGGGCGACGCACACGGCATGAGGACGTCATGATCATCATCGCCGGTCTGGGCAACCCAGGCGCCAAATACGAGAAGAACCGCCACAACATCGGCTTCATGGCCGCCGACGAGATCGCGCGGCGTTGGCGGTTCGGCCCCGAGCGGGCCAAGTTTCAGTCGATCGTCAGCGAGGGTCAGGTCGAGACGGCGAATGGCCCGGTCAAGGTCCTGCTGATGAAGCCCCAGACCTATATGAACGAAAGCGGCCGGGCCGTCGGCGAGGCCGCGCGCTTCTACAAGATCAAGCCCAGCGAGATCATCGTCTTCCATGACGAGATCGACCTGGCGCCCGGTCGGTTCCGCATGAAGACCGGCGGCGGAGCAGCCGGCCAGAACGGAATCCGCTCGCTGATCAGTCATCTGGGACCGGACTTCCGTCGCGCCCGGATGGGGATCGGCCATCCCGGCGAGAAGGAGATGGTCATGCCCCACGTCCTGGGAGACTTCCACAAGGCGGAGCAGCCCTGGCTGGACGCCCTGCTCCAGGCCTGCGCTGACGCTTTGCCCTTCGCCGTCGCCGGCGACGACGAACGCTATCAGGGCGAGGTCATGCGCCTGGCCCCGGCGCCCAAGTTCAGTCCCCGCCAAGCGGCGCGCGGCGAACTGTAGCCTGTACGCCCTTGGCGAAACGCCGTAGAGGCGAGGCGTGAACCGTTCCGGCGCCGATCATTGGTCGACATCGAAGTCGCTCGCCTTCCTGGCGGCGGTCTTCGCCATCGTGCTCGGAAGTCTGCTGCCGTTCGGCGCCTTGGCGGCGGCCCAGCCGGGCCAGCCTCTGGTCATCTGTTCCGCAGAAGGGCCGCAGACCATCCAGTCCGGCGGCATGGACGGCCCGGTCAACAAGCATCTGGGGGCCAAGTGCGCAGCCTGCGTCGTGCCCCTGGCCGCCGCCCTGCCCGCCCCGCCCGCACCCGAACCCGCGCCGGTCATCCGCACGGTCGAGACC